>DATJLX010000217.1:0-8774 GCA_035509135.1 Methylocella sp. | reverse complement strand
ACGGACCGGTTCAACCGGCGCCTGCGCGACGAGGGCATGCCCGTGCAAGTCGTGAACCTGTCCTCTATTTGGAGTGTCGTCTACACGCAGCCATCGCGTTACAATTGGATGCTGCAATATTATCTGCGCGCCGAAGGATTGGCGCTGAGCTGGATCGGAACGGGGCGGATTATCTTTAGTTTGAATTACACGGATGCCGATTTCGAAGCAGTCACGAATAAATTCGTGACCGCTTGCAAGGCAATGAGCCAAGATGGCTGGTGGTGGAGCGATCCCTTGGTGACAAACACATCGATCAGGCGGCAGATCCTGCGGGAGATGATTGTTCACCGTCTAAAGCGAATCCGGCGCCGCACGCGCGCCGGGTAATGCTCGGGCGTCATCGAATCGAACATTTCGCCGCGCATGAGGTAAAGCGGCGCCATGTGGTAGAGCTTGATATCGTGGAAGGGGTCGGTCAGGATTTTTGTCATCCAGGCGAGCCCGGTCTCGACGTCCTTGATGATAAACAGCTGGACAGTCCGGTAGATCACGCCAGCAGCGCCGATGAAGAGCCAGATCAACGCCACTTTTTGGATGAAGCTCGCGTCATTGGTATGCGGGTTAAAGATGCCAAGGAGCGTCGGATCCAAGTAAAGAACGAGCGGAGAAAGCGCCCAGATCGTCATCAAGACGACCTTGCGTTGCAGGTTGTAGCCTACCTTGATTTCTTCCTTGTACTCGTGCGTGGCGTGGTTCACCTCGTCATAGCCCTTGGGCTCGAAGAAGAAGTGCCCAACTTGTCTTGTCACCATCGCGGCAAGCCAGCCCGTCAATGCCGCCGCGACCGGGTTCGTAAACACCAGAACGTAGGCGCATAAGAAGCTGATCGCACTGAATAAGTGCAATGATTGGTTGATCCGGCTGTGATGATAATAGCGATGATCGTCCCACCGCTGCGTTCTGAGAACCTCAAGAAATTCGTCCATCACCCTCCCACCTCATGTTTATGGCCGACATGTTAAATGCGACACTTCCAGTGCTGCTCTCCGAAAGGCTTGATCTTCTGCAACTGTGGTCCTGGCTTCCAATTGGCAGAAATTTTCAACCCGGTTGAAAGGCGTCTAGCCGATGACTTGCGCCTCCAAGCGATCCTCTTGCGGGGCGCCGGCGCCGGCGGCCTTGCCGAAGCGAATGAGCGAGAAATGGCCGAAGGGCGGCATTGCGCGATGTTCGAGCACGCAGACATCATCCCGTCTTTCAACCCAGCGCGCGTAACGCTCCCAGGGGAATTCCAGCCGCCAACCAAGCAAATTCGTGATCGGCGTGAGCGATTGCTCCACCGCCAGCCGAAGCCCCTTGTCCGCGCCGACGCGGCTCACCAGCACGATCTCGCCACCGGGTTTGAGCACGCGGACGAATTCGTCGAGTGTCGCCTCGGGATTGGGAACCGTGGTGACGACAAGCTGGGCGACGATGACGTCGAATGAACCATCGGGGAAGGCCATTCGCTCGGCGTCCATGACCGCGAGCCCCTCGACTTGACGCAAGCCCAATGCCTCGACCCGTGCCTGTGCTTTCCGCAACATCGGCTCTGAGAGATCGACTCCGACGAGACGATTCGCGGTTGAATAATAGGGAAGCGATATGCCCGTGCCGACCCCGACTTCAAGAATGCGCCCGCCGGTCCGCTCGGCCGCTGCTATGGCCGCGACTCGGGCGCGCTTGAAAACCTCGCCGAAAACCAAATCATAAAATGGCGCCCAGCGCGCATAGGCTCTTTCGACTGTAATCCGGCTAACTTCGGTTCCCATTGTTCTTCTCTTGCCCCTATCCATCTTGCAAGCGCCGCCGGCTGCATCTTCGCCAGCCTCTCCCACGATCCTTGTGCGGCGCGTGGCCTGCACGCATCTGTCCCGAAATTTGCGCCGCGATAGCGACACCGAGGATAATCACTACGTTAACAACACGCGAGACTCTAACAACACGCGAGAAGGTGGCAGCATTCGCAACTTCATGTTTCAATTGTATGACGGTGCCAAAGTTTCCATCAGGAGGTCAACACAAGGCTGACCGGACCAGCGGCGCTTCGCGTGATACGCAAGTCGCCAAGGCAGGAGCAACTCGCTGCATGGAAGATGATTTCGCTTGAAACCGGCTATCCGGGCAGCGGCGGGATGGCAAAATTGGACCATCGGGAAAGCCTGACGCGGGCCTGGCCGTGACAGCCCGGGCCAGGCGATTGACGTTGCGCCACGATCCGCTAACGTTTGGAGACGAGGGACCGCGGTCCGATCAATTCTCACGCATCTTGTCCGATTCGTTCCGTTAGCTTGCAAGACGCGATCGATTCGCGATTTTAAAGAGCCGGAATATCAGTTCGCTGGTCAATCCTTCCTGGCGAGCCGCTGTTTTAGGATGAAATTTTCCCAAGCCGGATTTCACAAAGGTGCAAATCCGCCCGGGGCCATGTGATGGAAGCCATGATCAACAGGATCCTGTTCGACGGTCATCATTTGTCCGCGGCGAATGCGACCGGCATTGCGACCTATGCCAACACGCTTGCCGCCACGGCCCGGGCGATCGGCTACGAAACCGGCGTCGTGCTCAGTTCCAATGCGACGACGGATCGCAAGGAGCCGCAATTCAGTGAGATCGCGTTTTTCGACCCCTCTTCCTCGCATAAGCGGTCGATAGCCGCGCACCTCGGATTGGCGTCGGCATTGCTCTTCGGCAAGCCTTTCGGCGTTCGCCCATGGACATTCCAGCGGGTTGGCTGGGTCATCGATGCCCCAGTCTCGGAGCCGCTGGAGCGGTTGATGCGGGCGCTTGCCAATATGGATACCATTTACGTAGCGCCCGAGCTTTTCGAGCACGCCCGGTTCCACTTCAAGCGCTACGGCCGGTTGATGGCCATCCGCGTCGAAGAAAAGCCGGCGCTCTTCCATGCCACCCATCCGACGCCTGCCGCCGTGCCTGGCTGCCCGAATATTTATACGATTCACGACCTTGTTCCCTTGCGGCTTCCCTATACGACACTCGACCACAAGAAATACACGTTCCAGTTGCTCCGGCATTTATGCCGGAAGGCCGACCACATCGTCACCGTGTCGAATCATTCGAAGGAAGACATCATCAAATTCTTCGGTCTGCCGGAGGACAGAATCACCAATACCTATCAGAGCGTTCATTTGCCCGAGGCTTTGCTGGCCCGGACGGATGCCGAGGTCGCCGATGAGATCGCCAATGCCTTTGGCGTGGGCTTCAAGGAGTATTTCCTGTTTGTCGGCGCGATAGAGCCCAAAAAAAACATCGCGCGTCTCATCGACGCCTATGCGGCTTCCGGCACGCCGCGCCCGCTCGTGATCGCCGGCGCCCTCGGCTGGCAATATGACCGCGATGTCGAGAAGATCGATGATGAAAAATTCTTATATTACCGGACTGATCGCGGAAGGTTGCATCCGGAACGGCAGGTGAGGCGGATCTCTTACCTGCCGCGTCCGCAGCTGATTTCCTTGATCCGCGGGGCGCGCGCCGTCCTCTTTCCCTCGCTCTATGAAGGCTTCGGTTTGCCGGTTCTTGAAGCCATGCTGCTGGGAACGCCGGTGCTGACCTCCAATGTGGCTTCATTGCCCGAGATCAGCGGCGATGCCGCGGTTCTCGTCGATCCCCTGGATGCTGGTGCGATCAGCCGGGCGATACGCACTTTGGATCAAGACGCGGATCTACGCCGCGAACTGAGTCTTCGCGGGCCAAGGCGCGCGGCGGTTTTTTCGCCAAAGGCCTATCGGACATCGATCGGCGAACTCTATAAGCGTCTCGGCGTGACACCGGCCGCGCCGGATCCACCACGAAAGAGTTGATTCTAGGCAGGGTGCTGCCAATAATCTGGCCTCTGTTCGAAAAGGATGTATTTTTGCCTTTATTTCTCCTGCGAGAAAGCTGAACATTTCTGCTATTTTTGCACCTCTTTTGACGCCTATGGCGAGCCACGCAAGCGCCAATAACTTTTTCATGAGAACCCCTTTTTAGATAACAGCGATATCTGTATGATGAATTTTATTATATGTTAACATCCACATATTGGATTGGTATAAACTTAGCGGTAAGTCGGCAGCCAAATTGTCGAAATTCCCCACCGGCCTGTAGCGAGCCAAATGGCGGAAGGGGGATCCCGCACCGTTCTTGGCACGCTCAAACCTCCGGATCATGGTGGTTGACAGGGCACTAACCCAACTCTGGGGCAGCATGCTAAAAATGTCTTCATCCCTGGAAGGGGAATCCACGGCCAAGCTCGGCGAGACGATTGAAGCGGCGGACACGGCCCGCGACACGCGCAATTGGCCGGAAGCCATGCGGCTATATCGCCAGGCGCTCGACATCGACGGCTCACTGGCTCCGATCTGGGTCCAGTATGGCCATGCCCTCAAGGAAACCAAGAACCTTAAGGAGGCGGAAGCGGCGTACCGGCAATCGCTTTCGATCAATGATCAAGAGGCCGATACACATCTTCAGCTTGGTCATTTGCATAAGATCATGGGGCGCCGGCGCGAGGCCGAGCAGGACTATGTCCGAGCCCTTGAACGGGATCCTGGCTCCCGCAATGCCCGCGCCGAACTCGCCGGGATGGGATGGAGCGGGACGCGGCTTCGCGCGTGGCTGGGCAAGGCGGTGGCTCGAAACACCACGGCGGATACGCAAAAGATCCGCATCGCATTGGAGTTGAGCGATCTCGTCGATTTCCTGCAGGATGCCCGCTACCCAACCGGCATACAGCGCGTGCAATTGGCGCTGGCACAAGCCTTTGCCGAAAGCTTTGACGAGCGCCAAATTGACTTCGTTTATTTCGACCATGGGCGATATTCCTGGGTCGGTATTGAGCGCCGTCAAATATGGGACATCGTCGATCTCGTGCAGAATAGTGAACGCCCGGAGGCAACACGGCACTCGTTTGCTCGCGAACTCAAGAACGAAATCTTGGCGGCGGATGATTTTCTTTTCCCGCCGGGATGCACCCTCGTCAATCCAGGCACATCCTGGGGTTATTGGAACTACTTTCTCGCGATCCGCCATGCGAAGAAGCATCATGGCCTTCGATACGTGCCGCTCGTTCATGACTGCATTCCATTAATCTATCAAGAATTTTGCAATCCCGTCCTGGTTCATGATTTCATCAATTGGCTGTCCGGCATGCTCATCCATGCCGACCTCGTCTTGACCAATTCGGAAAACACCAAGGCCGACTTTCTGAAGGCCGCGGCGGAACTCGGGATCGCGCCAAGCGCCTGCGCGACGGTTCATCTCAACGGCCAATTCGGCGCGGTTTTGGATGACGCGGATCAAAACCGGGGGGCGTTCGAAGTCCTACGTGAAAATAATCTTGATATTGAAGATTTCGTCCTCTTCGTTTCCACGATCGAACCCCGCAAAAATCACGCACTCGCCCTTTCGGCCTGGTCGAGAATGCTGAAATCGAAGCAGGACCGGACGGTTCCGCGTCTCGTCTGTGTCGGCAATACCGGCTGGCTGAACGATGACTTCCATCAGCGGCTGGCCCGCGACGATGCCTTGCGGGAGCGTGTCACCGTTCTCAACAATGTGGCGGAAGACGTGCTCAAGCTTCTGTACCGGCGTTGTCTTTTTACCGTGTTTCCTAGCCTCTACGAGGGCTGGGGCTTGCCGATTTCCGAGGCGATCGCGCATGGCAAGGTGCCATTGGTGTCGAATGTCGCTTCCCACCCCGAGGCAGGCGGCGATCTCGCGGTTTATTTCGACGTCAATTCGGAAGCGGATTTCCAAACGAAGCTGGAGGTGCTGATCCATGATACTGATCGGCGGCATAGCCTCGAGCAAAAGATTGCCGCGAGCACGCCGTTGCGCCCATGGAGCGAGATTGGCCGGGAGATTTTCGGTCTTGCCGGAACATTAAAGGCGGCGCCACAAGACGGCCGGCTTGGACATGCAAGCGCCTTTTGTTCTCCGGCGCCGCTCGACTGCGGGATCTATTATTCATTTGCCCGCAATTCGGCGAACCGGTTGTGCGATGTCATCCACAGTGGCGACGTCTTTCGCGACGGATTGAATTGGCACGCACCGGAATATTGGGGCTGCTGGATCAACGGCCGGTCCGCCGATCTTGCCTTCAGCCTCGCTGGCAAGCCGGGTGATGATTTCCTGATCTATTTGCATTGGGCCGGATCGGCGAATATCGATAATGAGACCGTGATTTCCTTGCCGGCCTCGGCATGGTCGAAACGGGTCAAACTGCGGCGCCGACAGGATCGCTGGGACGCCATTCCCATTATCTTCGGCGCCGCCTCGAAACGCGAAGTCCGCATCCGAATCGCCTCGGCTCACATCGAGGATTTCGGCAAGACCAGCGAGGGGCGGGATAGCCGCCAGGCGTCGGCCGGCGTCAAGGGGCTCTATGTGGCCGCGGCATCCGACACTCTGCAACGTCTCGCGATTGTGGAGGCGATCGTTCGGCGGGAGCTCCAACATCTGGCGCGCCGCTTCCCGCGGGTTGCCGTTCTTTAAAAAGTCACGTTCAGGATTCAATGTCCGTGTCAGCGAGGATCCCGCATGGCGAGCACCTTGAGCCATCCCTATAAGGGATTGCCGCCGTCTTCCTTTTGGAAAAATGCCGTGGCCGAAGCCGATTTGGCCGGTTTCGATCCCGTCGTTCAGGCGCCCTTTGCAATTGGCAGGACTGAGGCGGTCGCCACAGCCGGCTCTTGTTTTGCGCAACATATCTCCCGGCATTTGCTCGCCTCGGGGTTCAATTTTCTTCAGACGGAACGGCCGGAATCGCCGGACGAGCCTGTGTTTTCGGCGCGGTTTGGCAACATCTATACGGTGCGGCAATTGCGGCAACTGTTCTTGCGCGCCTATGGGATCTGCCGTCCCATCGATAAGGCATGGCTCGGCAAGAATGGCAAATATCTCGATCCCTTCCGGCCACAGTTGCAGCCGGGCGGGTTCGATTCCCCCAGTGCGGTTCAGGCCGCCCGATCCCGGCATTTGGCGGCGGTTCGCCAAGTTTTCGAAAATTGCCGCGTCTTCATCTTCACACTTGGCCTGACGGAGGCCTGGCTCGCGTCAGACGGGGTGGCTTTGCCAGTCCCGGCCGGGGTTGTCGCGGCCGAGGCCAATGGCGGCCCTTACACGTTTCATAACTTTACAGCGGCAGAGATGGTTTACGAGATGTCGCAGTTCTTGCGGGAGATTCGGGAGGTCAATTCCGGGATCCGCGTTATCTTGACCGTCTCTCCGGTGCCGCTCGTCGCCACCTACGAGAACCGGCATATTCTTCTCTCCAATACCTATAGCAAGGCCGCCCTGCGGGTTGTCGCGGAAGAGGCCGCTCATGCGCATGATTTCGTGGCTTATTTTCCATCCTATGAAATCATAACCTCGCCGCTGTCCCGATTTTGCTTTTTTAATGCTGATTTGCGGACAGTCACGGAAGCCGGCGTGTCGCATGTCATGTCTTTATTCTCGAAATACTTTCTCGATAGTGGGATGGCGGCAGCCGGCGCCGGACCGGCGCCGGAGCTGGCGGCACTAAGCCCGGCAACGCCTGCTCCGGCAGATGAACCCTGCGATTTTGATGAAAAGATCAAAAAGCGCTTCCTGGAGATCCAGAACATCCTTTGCGACGAAGAACTGCTGGCGCCCAGGGCTGATCCATGAAAATTGCGATTCTGTCTGTTTGCCAGCATCTTGGGATGGCGAAAGCGATGGGCGCTTTGCGGCCGGATCTTAAATCCACATCCGCGACGTCCGCTCGGGCGAAATGCTGACGGTGAGGCGGTGTCTCATCGCGCGTCGCAAAACGCTGACAAAGCCTGGAGCACAGGATGAAGATTGCGATTCTGTTCAATTGCCAGCACCTTGGGTTGGGGAACGCCATGCGGGCCCTGCGGCCGGATTTGATCGTCCAAAGCTACGAGCTGCACAGCTTCCATTCCGCCGAGGGACAACAAAAATTGCTGGCGCAGCTGGAGGGTTTCGACGTCATCATAGCGCCAGGACTTGGCGCCGACTGGGGGAGCGTCAGTACCGAATCCTTGCGCTCGAAAAGCTTTAAATTTCATACGCTTCTGGGAATAGGCTTTGCTGGCTACCATCCCGACACGGTCTATGTCGAGACCCCCGCCGGGCACCTTCAGGCGGCAACCGGCCCCTATCATTCGCGCATAGCGATCGCCGCATTTCTGGCGGGCCTCTCGGTCGAGGAAACCGCCGACTTATTCAACAAGCTTGTCTATTCGCGGCTCGGCTATTTGGATGCTTTCCAGCAGGCGCGTCTTTTTCTGATCAATCAATTCAAGACCATTGGGATCGATTTGACCCGCTATATCGATGCCTGGGCCGCCGAGGGGTGTTTCATGCATTCCCTCAATCATCCCAAAATGAGGGTCCTTTGCGACTTGGCTGTCATGGCGTGCGAGCTGGCGGGAATCGAGGTTCCCGACGACCGGACGCATCTCGAAATGCTGCCCGACCATCTTTCTCAGCACGTTCAAATGCCCGTTTATCCAGAGATTGCGAGCCATCTTGGCATCAAGGGACATAGGATGTTCAAGACAACGCAGGATTGCCGTAATTATCAATTTTTTCCTCTCAACACATATATTGCGTCCTGTTTCAAATTTTATGAAGCGGGATCGCGCAATCACTTGCTTAAAGCGAATGGTGTCTTGGATGCTATGGAAAAATTGGGGCTTGACTGTAAGGTTTCAGAGTGCACCGCATAGCACACTTTGGTTGGCGTTTTTGGTCGTGCTGTTCTA
>DATJLX010000216.1:0-21202 GCA_035509135.1 Methylocella sp. | reverse complement strand
ATGGGTACCGACCGGCACCGCATGGGCGGCGCTGATGACGCCCATCGCGGCCACAGTGTGAACCAGGGGCGTTTGGCCCGGCTTCTCCGCCAAGCGGCCGCCGCCGTGGAGCGTCCACAGGAACCAGCCGCCCGCACCCATTAAAACGATGAGCGCGCCAGCCGGAATTCGCCAGTTCCACGCCGGTCGGGCGATGGCTTTGCGCGCGCCTTGCGACACCGCGTCCGGATGGAGCCCCTCGCCTTTCCCATCAGACGGCGGCTTGCGTCCCGACAGCCGGGAGGCGCGCCCTTTCACGCGGCCTCTGACCAAAAACCAGACAAGCGCGGAGACTGAAACGATCAGCGCCCAAGCCCAGCCGAGAGGGGTCCATAACAGCTCGAAAACGGCACCCAGGTTCAATTCATTGGTCAGAAGGGCGAGGACATGACCGAGCCACACCGCAAGGATACACAGGACCATTGACAAACCGGCATTGGCGCCGGCCAGAAGCCATTCGCCGGATTGGGCAAGTGTGAACGTCTGCAGGCTGAAGGAGGAAAAGGTCGTGTAGCCGCCGCAGATGCCGATCATCACGAATTGCCGCGCCGTGGTGCCGACCCATAAGCGGCCATCGGGGCCGGTCAGCGTGGCAAAGAAACCGATGAAGAAGCAGCCGGAAATATTGACGATCATGGTGCCCCAGGGAAAAGTTTCCCCGATGCGGTTCGAGATCACGCCCGAAAGCCAATAGCGCGCGGCGCCGCCCAGCGCGCTGCCCAGCATGATCCATAAATAGAGCATCGGCGGCGATTCCTCGTCAGCTTGCCTGGATCGTCGCTTGCGGCAAGGACCCTGAGACCCGCCAAAGAAGGGTGAGCCCGGCGCCTTGCAGCAGGACAGAGACGGCGGCAAGCGCCGGCACGGACCAGTCGTAAAGCACCCCAAGCACCGCGCTTCCGGCAAACCAAGCAAGCCCATAGGCGGCGTTGAAAATGCCATAGGCGGTGCCGCGCTGCGAGACCGGCGCGAGCAGCGCGATGGCCGCCCGCATCACCGAGGCCTGGGCGCCCATGCCAATGCCCCATGACAGCACCCCCAGCGCTGCCGCCGCCGGGCCCCCCAAAAAAGCAAGCGGGGCGCTGAGCGCCGAGGCGAGGGTGGCAAAAATCATGACTCGCATGCCGATCCGGTCGAACAGACGGCCAAGGAAAAGGGCGGTCGCCGCCTCGGCCGCCATGGCGAGCGAATAAGCAAGTGGAATCCAAACCGGCGCGATCATGCGGCTCTTGCCGAAATGAAAAGCAATCAATGGAAAGTCGGCGGTGCCCGCCGCGATCAAGGCCGCGGCGGTGAGATAGACAAAGAACCGGCGTGGCAAATGATCGGCCATCAAGGCGGGAGGCGCCACGTCGAGGTCGCGCGGACGCGGATAGAAATGACGCGCGGCGAAAAGCATGAGCATCGCAAAGACCGCCGGGATCGCGAGGATGGCAAATCCGCTTTGGTAGCCTTCCTTCCAATAGAGGGCCGCGCCGACGATCATCGGCCCGAGAATGGCGCCCGTCTGGTCAAGCGCGCCATGCAGGCCAAAAGCAAAACCAAGGCCGGTTTGGCTGCCCGCGTGCGAGAGCATCGCGTCGCGGGCCGGGGTGCGAATGGCCTTGCCCGCCCGCTCGGCGACGATCAAGAGAATGGCAAGTTCCAGGCGGCCGGTCACGGCCAGCAGCGGCACCGCGACGAGATTGACGCCATAGCCAAGAATGGTGATCGGCCAGTAGAAGCCCGTGCGATCGGTGAGATAACCAGCGGGAAACCGCAAGGCATAGCCCAGGAACTCGCCGAACCCCGCGACAAAACCGACGGCGGCGGCGTTCGCGCCAAGCAAGCCGAGATAGGGGCCGGTGACGCTGCGCGCGCCTTCATAGGTCATGTCCGCGAAAAGGCTGACGACGCCAAGCAGCACGATGAAGCGGACGGCGCTCGTGCGGGAAAGGTCGATGCTGGCGGGCGCGGCCTTGCTCATGACTTGCTCATATGGGGGATTGTCCTTGTCCGGCGGAACGCGATCTTGGCTTATGATATGGCAAGGCGTGAAAGCGTCTCTTCAACCGGCCGGGCGAGCGCGAGCGCCATGCCCGCGATGGCTTCGATGTCATCGAGATGCGCATGCGGCAAATGAGCGGGAACCCCTTCTATCGCGTCGGTGGCGGCCGCCACGATGCTTGGATCCTCGGGGTAAAGCCAGGGCTTTCCGGCCGCCGCGCGATGAACTTCGATTTTTGCCTGGGCGTCGCGCTTGAAGCCTTCGACGAGAAGGAGATCGACCGGACTCATCCGGCGCAGAAGTTCGGCGAGACAAGGCTCATCGGCCCCGTGCAGCTCGTGAATCAAGGCGAAACGCCGGTCCGAGGCGATGAGAACCTCGCTGGCGCCGGCCTCGCGATGGAGATAGGAATCCTTGCCTGGCTGATCGATATCGAAAGCATGATGCGCATGTTTCACCGTCGAGACGGTAAAGCCGCGCGCGCGCAAAAAGGGAATGAGCTTCACGATCAAAGTCGTCTTGCCGGCGCCGCTCCAGCCGGCAAGGCCAATCATCCGCATGGTTCAAGACTCCGCAAAGCTTTCCTGGAATTTGCCGCCCGCATCCCCTACCCTCCTTCATGCTTGGTTGAAAGCGCCGCTCAAGATGATCCCCGGTAACTCCTCCGTCTCTCTCGATCTGCGAGGTCTTGCCTGCCCCTTGCCGGTGCTGCGGACCCGCAAAATGTTGCGAAGGCTTTCCAGCGGCGACCGTCTGATTGTCGCATGCACCGATCCGCTCGCCAACCTCGACATTCCGCATCTCCTGCGCGAGACCGGCGACACGCTGGAACGCCAGGAAACAGAGGATGGCCTCTTTATCTTCCATATCAAGCGCGGCAAGGGATAGGCCAGTGGCGCGGGTGGCAAAGCTGCCGGACCATCGCGGATTTGGTCAAAAATGATGCAGCGGCACCCTTGACGAATTCTCCTGGCCATGTGCCATGCGCCGTTGCGAACTTTCGCCGTGCCGGCACTGGAGAATTTCTATGGTCTTGAATGTCGCCGTCCAGATGGACCCGATCGACAAGATCAATATCGCGGGTGATTCGACCTTCGCTCTCTTGCTCGAGGCGGGCGCCCGGGGCCATCGGCTCTTCTACTACACACCGGATAAGCTCTCGCTGCAAGACGGCCATGTCATGGCCGCGGCGGCGCCGGTTGAAGTCCGCGATGTCGCCGGCGATCATTTCACCCTCGGCGAGGCAAAGCCCATCGACCTTGCCACCCTTGACGTCGTGCTCTTGCGGCAGGACCCGCCATTCGATCTCGCCTATATCACCTCGACGCATCTGCTTGAACATGTCCAGCCCAAGGTGCTGATTGTCAACGATCCGGCCAGTGTGCGCAACGCGCCCGAGAAGCTTTTCGTGATGGATTTTCCACGGCTTATGCCGCCAACCCTGATCACGCGCGAAAGAAAAGCCATCGAGGCCTTTCTGGATACGCATGGCGAGGCGGTGATGAAGCCCTTGCATGGGCATGGCGGCGCGGCGGTATTCAAAATCAGCCGCCGGGATCCCAATTTTGCCTCTTTGTACGACCTTTTCGCGGCAACGTTCCGCGAGCCCTGGGTTGTGCAGCGCTTTCTGCCTCAGGTGGCGGAAGGCGACAAACGCATCATCCTCGTCGATGGCGTGGCCGCGGGCGCGGTCAACCGGGTTCCGGCGGCCAATGACATCCGCGCGAATCTGGTGCGTGGCGGCGCCGCGACGGCGGCGGACTTCACGGCACGCGAGCATGAAATTTGTGCCGTGATCGGCCCCGAGCTCAAGCGGCGCGGCTTGCTGTTTGCCGGCATCGACGTCATCGATGGCCATTTGACCGAGATTAACGTAACCTCTCCGACCGGGATTCGGGCGATCAAAAAGCTCGGCGGCCCGGATCTCGCGGTCGTGATATGGGATGCCATTGAAGCGAAATTGCCAACAAGCAAGGCCTTGTCCTTCACCGGAACGGCACCCAGATCAGGGTAGGGCCTGGAGACCATAGAGAAGCAGCGGGGCAGCCCCTATCGCCACCAGACCGATGAACGACACGCTTGAGACAGCGCCGCCGGTTTTGCCGCGGCGTCCCCGGATCCTTCTGCCGCATGGAGCCTTTTTCCAGCGAGCGGATCTGCACGCCAAGGTTGCCGCCCTGCAGGCGCAAGGCAAGCCGGCTCCGGAAGCCCACAAGGAGGTGGTCGCGCTCTTCCGCGACGCCTTGGGAGAGGCTCGCGGCCGCGTCCAGCAGGCGTTCATGGCCGAGGGCGGCGGCCTCGTCTGCGCTGGCCGCTTGGCTCATATCGAAGACGCGCTGATCCGCGAGATTTTCGACTACGTCACGACTTATGTTCATCCGGCGGGCGAGGGTGCGGCCGACGACGGCTTCGTCATCGCGGCGGTCGGCGGCTATGGCCGGGCAACCCTGGCGCCGGGCTCCGACATCGATCTGCTTTTTCTGCTCTCTTCCTCGGGACAGCGGCGCCGGGAACGCATCGTCGAGTCGATCCTTTATATTTTGTGGGACCTCGGTCAGAAAGTTGGCCATTCGACGCGCTCGGTCAAGGATTGTCTTGTGCAGGCCCGCAAGGACATGACGGTCCGCACGGCCCTCCTCGAGGCCCGCTTAATTCTCGGCGATCGCGCGCTTTTCGAAGACATGCGGACCCGCTTCGAGCGGGAGATCGTGCAAGGAACAGCGGCTGGATTTGTCGCGGCCAAGCTCGCCGAGCGCGACGGCCGCATCGCGCAGGCCGGCCGTTCCCGCTATCTCGTCGAGCCGAACATCAAGAATGGAAAGGGCGGCCTGCGGGATCTCAATACTTTGTTTTGGATCGCCAAATATGTCTACCGGCTGCGTGAGACCGCCGATCTCGTCGGGGCCGGCGTGTTTTCCCGTTCCGAATACCGGCTGTTCCTGCGTTGCGAGGAGTTTCTCTGGCGGGTGCGCTGCCACTTGCATTTTTTGACCGGCCGGGAGGAAGAACGGCTGAGCTTCGACCACCAGCGCCGGATCGCGGTTCGGCTTGGCTATTCGGAACGGGGCGGTCTCGCCAGCGTCGAGCGGTTCATGAAACATTATTTTCTGATCGCCAAGGATGTCGGCGATTTGACCGCGATCGTCTGCGCGGCGCTCGAAGAAAGGCAAGCCAAGCCGACCGCGATGCTCGACCGGTTTTCCCCGTTCCGCCGCAAGCAGGAGGCTCTCGCGACCGGCGATTTCGAAGTGGAAAATGGCCGCGTCACGGTCACCGGGCCGGAGGTTTTCGCCAATGATCCAGTCAATCTCATCAGGCTGTTTTCGGTCGCCGACCGCAATGGATTTGCGATCCATCCCGACGCGACGCGGCATGTCACAAGGACGCTCAAGCTGATCGACGCGAGGCTGCGCGCAAACCCCGAGGCCAACCGGCTGTTTGTCGGCATTCTGACCTCTCGCAATGAGCCCGAAATCGTTTTGCGGCTGATGAATGAAGCCGGCGTTCTTGGCCGCTTCATCCCGGAGTTCGGCCGGATCGTCGCCCTCATGCAATTCAACATGTATCACCATTACACCGTCGATGAGCATCTCTTGCGCGCGGTTGGCAATCTCGCCGAGGTGGAATCGCAAAGGCTGACCGGGGAACTGCCCCTGGCGAGCGAGATCATGCCGTCGATCGCCAACCGGAAGGCGCTCTACCTCGCGCTTTTCCTGCACGATATCGCCAAGGGGCGCACGGAAGATCATTCCCAGGCCGGAGTTGAGGTCGCGCGCAGGCTCTGCCCGCGTCTCGGCTTCACGGAAGCCGAGACCGAGACCGTCGCCTGGCTGATCGAGAACCATTTGGTCATGTCGGATACGGCGCAGCGCCGTGATCTCGGCGACAACACAACCATTGTGACCTTCGCGAACCGCGTGCAGACGCTTGAACGCCTCAAAATGCTCTTTGTTCTGACCGTTTGCGATATCCGTGCCGTCGGTCCTGGCGTCTGGAACAACTGGAAGAGCGAACTTCTTCGCACGCTCTATTGGGAGACCGAGGTTGTGCTCGCCGGCGGCCATTCGGCGATCGATCGCAGGGAACGCGTCGCGCGGGCCCGCGCCGAACTGCGCGGCGCTCTGCCCGAGTGGTCCAGCCTCGATTTCGATGTTTACGCCGCCAGGCTTCCGCAAGCCTATTGGCTTAAGGCCACGCTGGACCAGAAGCTCCTTCACGCCAAGCTTCTGAATATGACCGAGATCGAGATGCCCGTGCCGATCACGCATATCCGCGCCGATCGCGACCGTGGCGTCACCGAACTCACGATCATTGCCCCGGACCATGCAAGGCTTTTGTCGATCGTCGCCGGTGCCTGCGCGGCGACGGATGCCAATATCGTCGATGCACAGATTTTTACGACGGCCGATGGCATGGCGCTCGACACGATTTCCGTTTCGCGCGCGTTCCGGTATGACGAAGATGAATTGCGCCGGGCGAGAAACATCGTGCTCACCATCGAGCGCGCCCTCAGTGGACAAATCAGGCTTCACGACATGATTGCGGATAGGCGGCGGCAGACTTTTGAGGTGCGCGATGTGTTTCGCATCCCGCCTGAAGTCTTAATCGACAATACGCTTTCCAACCGCTTCACCGTTCTTGAGGTGACCGGCCTTGATAGGCCGGGCTTGCTCTATGAATTGACGGCGATTTTGTCGAGGCTCAACCTGAATATTGCCTCGGCCCATATCGTGACATTCGGCGAAAAGGCGGCGGATGTGTTTTACGTGACCGATTTCACCGGTGAGAAAATTATCTCCAACCATAAGCAAGAGGCGATCCGGCGCGCGATTTTGCGAATTTTCGAACCGGCCAAGGATGCCGTCCTTGCAACCGGCATGGGAATGTGACGCCGTCCGGCGAACGCCAGCTTGCCGAAGCCGTGGCCCTCACGCGCGAGCCTATCAAGGGAGCGGGGCATTCCGTGGACTTCGGAAACTGGGCTCCGGGATCTTGATTTTGGTTGCCGGAACACGGATATCCGGGAGGAGACGGAGCGGCTTCGAGCCAGGCCCGCTTCGCCTGAAAATGCTCCTGCGTTAGTCATTTCACAGAGTGATCATGAACGATTCTAAAAAAACGGAAAATGCCTCCGCCACACCCAATCAGAACGGTGCCACCGGTGACGCGGGGGCGGGAGCGGCCGGCCAAGCCGCGCCAGCCCCGGCCGGCGAGCCGGATCCCTTTGCCGTCTTGGAAAACTTCCGGCGTGAAAACGCGGAGTTGAAAGACAAGCTGCTGCGCGGTCTCGCCGAGATGGAAAACCTGCGCCGCCGCGCCGAACGCGAGGTCGCCGACGCGAAACTGTACGGCGTGACGTCATTTGCCCGCGATATGCTGATTGTCGCCGACAATTTGCGCCGCGCCGCCGAAAGCGTACCGCCTGGCACCCGCGATCAAGAGGGCACCTCGTTGAAAGTCTTGCTCGAAGGGATTGACCTCACCGAGCGGGACTTTCTGTCGCGGCTTGCCAAATATGGCGTCAAGAAGCTCGAACCGCTGGGCACGAAATTCGACCCCAATTTGCATGAAGCGTTGTTCGAGGTGCCCGAAGAGACGGCGCCGAGCGGCACCGTCGTGCAGGTTGTGGAGGACGGCTATACGATCGGCGACCGGGTTCTTCGCCCGGCTAAGGTGGGGGTTTCCCGCGGCGGGCTAAAACCAGGCAGCTAGACCATGACGGCGTCATCGCGATCATGGTCTCTATCGGTTGGTCTTGGTCTTGCTGCCTGCCCTGATCCAAAAACCCGCTGGCTTTTCAGAAGATCATCTTTTGCGGATCAGGCTCTAGGGTTGCCCGCGCCTCGCCGCTAAAGCAACCCTGGAACCATGAGGCGCGAGAATGACCGGACGAACGGATTGGAGAGCCCGCGTCTGGTTAATATTTGAAGGTGATGCCGGCACCGGCGGCCCAGGGATCGAGCTGAACATGAGTCCGGATTGGGATATTCAGATTCAGGAGATCGCCGCTGACATCGGTGGCCAAAATCAACTTCTTGACGTCGACATAGACGCCCCAGTTTTGGGTCAGCATGTAGTCGGCGCCGGCTTGCATGACGAAGCCGAAATTCTGATCGACGGCGAGATTGGTCAGAATGCCGTCGCTGATATTGCCGAAATTCAGCAAATAGGCGGCGCCGACGCCGAAATAGGGCTGAAAAGCACCAAAGTTGGTGAAGTGGTATTGGGCGAGAAACATGGCCGGCCCATAGCGCACGTCTCCCAGGAGATTCGTGCCGAGGATTGGCGTTAATGAGAGGCCTGTTGCTTTGAGATGGGCAATCGGCGGCACGCCGGCCGACAAGGCGACGGCGATATTCGGCGTGAGGAAATAGCCGAGTTCCAAGCCCAATGTATAATCCGGCCGGCTCGCGACATTGGAAATCACGCCGGCCGGCGATCCTGGCCCAAGTTCGCCCGGGGCGACAGGCAGGAAATTGAAGAAGCCGCCGCCGGTCGATGCCGCGTCGATCTCCTTGAAAACGCCCAGGGCGCCGACGTGGACGAAGAAAATAGGCGGAGCCGGCGGAGGCGGTTCCGGCGTAGGAGTCAAATCCGCGGCTGCGGCACGGCTGACGGCGAAGGCTGCGACCAACGCAGCGGCCCAAACTTTGATAGCACCGGTCATGAACTCTCCCTCCATGCTTTCTTATGGCGTTAGGGTTCACGCGATATTGAGTTTTTGTCAAACGATCGGTGCTTGCCACACGCGTTTGGATGCGCACTATGGCTTTTTTGCCACGCTTGCAAGCCCGTGGCAGGCTGTCGCATGATTGATTTAAAGCAAATGCAGGACGCCAGAGTGAATTAAGTTTAAAAATTGGCAAAATAAAACGTCACGCCAACGGGAGTTATCGAATGACATCGGCGATCAGCCTGCGGAAGTCACGGCAGGTTCTGCTCTTAACTTTGATGGTGTTGTTTGGGTTGGGTGTCGGGATCTCCGGAGTCGCCGCTCATTCGCGCCTGGTCCGGTCGGAACCTGCGGCCCGGGCTGTGGTGGATACAGCGCCCAAGGAACTGAAGCTGTGGTTCAACGAGGCGGTCGAGCCGGCCTTCGCGAAATTTTGGATCATTCCGGCACAAGGCGACCAGATTTCCTTGACCAGTCGCGGCGACAGTTCCGATCCGCGGGTTCTCGTCGTCACGCTTCCCGATAATCTCCCGGCGGGGCCAGTCAATATCGGCTATCATGTTTTGTCCGTTGACGGCCACACAGTCGAGGACAAGCTGACCTTCACGATCAAGGCTCCGGCTTAGGGGCGCCGCTTCCATGATCGATCCCTTCGCACTCATCCGCGCCTTCGCGACCTTGGGAGCGGCGGTCATCGTCGGCTCCGGGGTTTTGATCTGGTACACGCGCGATGCCCTCGAGCCGGCGGGCGGGTCCGTCTGGCGCCGCCGCGTGATCTTCACGGTTGTGGTGGCTGCCTTTGTCGGCGCCATCGCGACCTGTCTTGGCGCGGTGGCCGCCGCCGCCGCCGCCGCCGATACGAAGTTCTTCGCGGTCACAATGGCGACCATCGAGACCTTCCTCTTCAAAACCGGGGTTGGCCGAATAGCGATTGTTGAAATTGGCTGCGCCATCGCGGTCTGCATCCCTGCCGTTCTTGCCTGGGTCACCCTTAAGAAATCACCGGTATCAAACCTCGCTCTGCTGGCGGCGGCGGAGATCGCGGCCGTTGGCCTTTCTACTTTTCCTTTCAACAGCCATCCGGTGACACTGGATCAGCAGGTCGCTGGTCTTTTGGCCTCGATCGCCCACCGGCTGGCTTTGGCGGTTTGGGCGGGCGGGCTGCCGGCGCTCATCATGCTGATTGGAACCGGACCCGTTCCGGATGACTCGCGGCGTTTGGCGGCGGTTGTCCTGCGCCGCTTTTCTCAGCTAGCGACCGCCGCGATGGCTGTCCTTCTTGTTACCGGTGTTCTCCTGACATGGTATCTTGTCGGGAATTTCCCGGGCATGATCGGCACGGTCTATGGGCGCCTCCTGCTCCTCAAGCTTGCCTTGCTTGGTGGCGTTCTGTTCATTGCCAGCGGTTTGCAACGCCAGCTCTTGCCGATGCTCGAGTTGAAACCGAGCGACAGTACGTTCCGGAGCTACGCCAACCGGGTTAAGTTCGAGACGGGGCTCGCCGTCCTCATTATCGTGATTGCCTCCGACATGGCGGGTTTGGCGCCGCCCGAGCATGAGAATATTGTCTGGCCGCTGCCATTCCGCTTTTCCTTCGCGGCAACATGGGCGATCCCGTGGGTTCCGACCCGTTTCATCGGCGGCGGCGCGCTGCTTGCGCTGGGCGTCGCGGCGCTGGTTCTTTGTTTCGTGCCCGCATTGCGGCCCGCCTGGTTCCGGTTTCCAAGGAATGTGTCTCTGGGCGCCGGCATTGCCGCTGTTTTGTCGGGTGCGGGGCTCGCCTTTCCTGCGATCTCTGTGCAGGCCTTTCCGGATACCTACCTCACGACCGACATTCCCTATGCCGCGACATCGATCGCCGCCGGTCTCAAACACTATGAAGACAATTGCACGGGCTGCCATGGCACGGGCGGCCACGGCGATGGGCCCGCGGCGGCGGGCTTGCCGATCAAGCCGGCTGACCTTTCGGCGCCGCATACGGCCCTGCATACGGGCGGCGATCTTTATTGGTGGGTGACGCATGGCATTACCAATTCCCCGATGCCGGCCTTTGGCGACGTGCTCACCGATGACGAGCGGTGGGACATCATCAATTTTCTCGGTGCGTTTTCCGTCGGCTATCAGGGACGCATCATCGAACCCAAGGTGCAGCCCGGCCAATATTGGCTGGCGCCGCCCGATTTCGAAGCCGCCGATGAAAAAGGCGCGCCCAATCTTTTGAGCGACTACCGCCGGAAGTCCGCCGTCCTCGCCGTGCTTTTTGCGTGCACGCAAGAGACCATCGATCAAGAAACTGCAAGGCTCGATCAGTTGCTGGGGGCCCGCGACAAGCTGGCCGATCTCGGGGCCAAAATCATTCTGGTGGCGCCTGGAAAGCTCTGCGAGCCATTGCGCGCGCGGGCGGCCGGCAAGATTCTGGTCGTCACTCATGATATCCCGGATGTGGCCACGACGCTTGGCTTGTTCACCCGCAGCTTCCATAACCGGCAACAGACCGTGGTCCGCGTCCCGGACACGCATGCCGAGTTCTTGATCGACCGCTCGGGTTATATCCGGGCGCGCTGGCTGCCGGCGGAAGACGGCAGCTGGAGTGATCCCCGCTTCATCGAAGCACAACTTGAAACCCTGGGCCGGGAGCCGCCGGAGCCGCCGCCGCCGGGCCCGCATGACCACTAAGCATGATGAAGCATGATCGGCATCGATGATCCGGTGAAAAAACAGATCAGACCATGAGCGGTTCCTCTTGAAGCGCTCGTGGCCGCGCATGCCGGCTACAACATCGAGGGCAGCACTCTGTCGGGCGGGCGGTGGCCGTCGATGAAGGTCTTGATGTTGATGATCACCTTCTCGCCCATGCTGATGCGGCCCTCCACCGTCGCCGAACCCATATGCGGCAAAAGCGTAACCTTGCCGGCATTGGCGAGCTTGATCAATTTCTGCGAGACCGCCGGCTCATGCTCGAACACATCGAGCCCGGCACCAGCCAGCTCATCCGTCTCGAGCATGCGGGTGAGCGCGGTTTCGTCGATGATTTCACCCCGCGCCGTATTGATGAGGATGGCCCGGGGGCGCAGAATTTTCAGCCGGCGCGCCGACAGCAGATGATAGGTCGCGGGCGTGTGCGGGCAATTGACCGAAATGATATCCATGCGGGCGAGCATCTGATCGAGGGATTCCCAATAGGTCGCGTCGAGGGCTTCGGCGATCGAAGCGGCGACGGGGCGTCTGTTATGATAGTGAATCTGTAAGCCGAAGGCCTTGGCCCGATGGGCGAGCGCCTGGCCGATGCGGCCCATGCCCACGATGCCGAGCTGCTTGCCGCTGATCCTCCGGCCAAGCATCCAGGTGGGCGCCCAGCCGCTCCAGTCGCCCGAGGGGATCACCTTTGCTCCCTCGACGAGCCGCCTGGCGACGGCGAGGATCAGCGCCATTGTCATGTCGGCCGTGTCCTCGGTCAGGACGCCTGGCGTATTGGTCACGGTCATTCCTTTCGCCAAGGCGGCGGACACGTCGATATTGTCGACGCCATTGCCGAAATTGGCGATGAGTTTCAGCTGTGGCCCGGCTTGCTCAACGAGCTCGGCATCGATCCTGTCGGTCACGGTTGGGACGAGCACGTCGGCGGTGCGCAAGGCCTCGGCGAGAGCGCTGCGCGGCATGGGCTTGTCGTCAAGGTTGAGCTCTGTCTCGAAAAGCTCGCCCATGCGGGTTTCGACGACGTCCGGCAGTTTGCGGGTCACAACGACAAGCGGCTTTTTCCGGCCCATTCTCTCAGTCCTTTTGTCTTGCCGGATGCCCCTTTGACTTAAATCCGTCGATGGCTTCCATGGGCATTTCAAGGGCAAGATTGCAGATATCTTGGAACGGCAAGAACACTGATGGTCCTTCCATGCCTCTTGTCCGTCGAATTCCGGCTTTGCACAGGCTGGCGGAAAAATCTACGAACATATCGGGCGATCGGGTGTTTGCCGGTCGAACGCCGCCAGGGCCCCAGCGCGCGTTCCGCGACGGCTTTATTCGTCTTTTCCTTGCGATCGGCCGGCTCTGACAAGGGTGTCCTTGGCGCTCATGACGGCTTCCCGGGAGAAGAGGCGTGGCAGGGGAATTGGCGCATGCGGATCGGTGTCGAACCGCGAAGCCTCTTCACCTGACGTTAACGCTGGACGGCACACAAAAAAACGGATCTCCGCTTCTTTCGGCCACCCCGGCAGCGGGCGGGTCAATGACAAGGCGGCGGATCCTGGCTGCCAGCACGAGCGGGGCGGCCGCGTATTGATTTCAATTGTTCCCATGGATCGCGGCAGCCGCGCGGTTCATGGAGCAGCGTATGAGCCCATGATGTCGCGGCGGCGCAACGGAATGAACTTTGAACCATGAACCGATGAGCCGAAAATTGCGGTGTTTTGCTGGTCTTGCCCTGGCTGCCGTCGTCTGTGCTTCGGCCCTTCTTGGCACCGCCGAAGCGGAGCAAAAGGGCTCCGCCAGCGGCTTGCCCATTCCGCGTTATGTCAGCTTGAAGTCCGATCGCGTGAATCTGCGCGAAGGCCCGTCGAAGGACCATCGGACCATCTGGATCTATCAGCGGGCCGGGCTTCCCGTCGAAATCACCGCGGAATTTGAAATTTGGCGCAAGATCCGTGATTCGGAAGGGGCGGAAGGCTGGGTGCTCCATTCCCTTCTTTCGGGACGGCGCACCGCGCTGATCACGCCATGGAAGAAAGACGCGGATTCGATTCTCTACAGCAAGGCGAATCTCAAATCGGCGCCGGTCGCGAAGTTGCAGTCCAATGTGATCGCGAGCGTGCGCAGTTGTGATGGCGCCTGGTGCCGGATCTCGGGTGCGGGCTTCGATGGCTATATCGAGCAGTCCGATCTGTGGGGGGTCTATCCGAATGAAAAGATCGAATGAGCAAGATTTTGCCTGAAAGCGAAGACGGCGTTTTTTCTTAAGGCGAAACCGATTGAGTTCAGGGATCGCCTTGCTCAATCCGCCGGTGCGAACGCGCGGTTTGCTGACTGTAATCCCGATTTCCGTTGCGAAATCGTTGTTGGCCTGGCAGGCGGGGGGCTGTTCGATCAATTGTCCTTGGGGTGCCCCGTCAACCGCACCCAGCCCTCCTGCAGCATGGTCGAGAAAGTCTTGATGCCGTGATTCAGCACGTCCCAATTGACCACGGGACGGTCGAAGGTTCCTTCCCCACCGCTCGTATTGCGAACCGAATCGGAGATATAGGCCGCGCCTACGGTCAGCAAGATGCCAAGGATGATTCCCAAAAATATGCGCATCCGAGCCCCTTCTGCCCCGAGTCGTTTCCTTAAATGTTGTTTTTAAGTCTAGCTTTTGTCTTTGCTTTTGGTCAAGCGGCGGGCGTCATTGCCGGTTGCGCGGGCGAAAAACCGCGCTCAGGCGTCACGGCAAGGGAAAGCGAAGGGAAGGCCCGCTTTCGATTTGGGAACGGAACGGCGATTCTCGCGTTCCTTCAACTCAATGGAACTGCCACGCAAAACCGCGAAACAAGCGTGGCCCATACCATGATGCGCGGGATTTTGGCAGGCCGCGCGTATCCCATGGGTATCCATCGCGAGGGGACATCTTACTCAGATACCGGTTGAGGAGACATGAACCGATGACCGCTGAGACGAGTCGACGCGAAGTCCGGTCTTCCGCGGAGCTTCAGGAAGTCTGCCTTAGGACCCTGAAGAAATGCCCCGGCTTCGAACGGGTCAATGAAATTTTAATTCAGCCGCGCGCCAGTGGCGAAGGCTTTGCAAACTGGACCGTGGCAGCGGTCAGGCCGCGCGTCGATAATCGCTTCCTGCGTGGCGCCCGCGAGACCATAGGCTTTCTCCAGCAAACCTATCAGTTGAATCCGGTCGAGGCGCAAACCCGTAACGGCAAACGCCGCGTCTAGGGCATGGTCCGAAAAGTTGCGGACTTTTTGGACGGAATCCTTGTGAGCCGACGTCAATCTCGGCTGCGTCACCCGCCCCAGGGGTCGCCGGTTTCGCCGGTGCCAAACAGCGCACATTGTCCACGGCGCCGGCGATAGACTGCGCTGTCTCCGCGCGGTTTTGACGCGGCGGAGCCATTTTATTTCAAAATGTTAACGAGTGTTGATGGCCGCCCCGAACTTCTTGGAGGAGAGAAGCGCCGGGCGTCTGGCGCAAACCGACGTTTAGGCTTATCCCCTTATCGATGCCAGCTTTACAGCGGGCTCCAAGAGCGCTTTCCGGTTCCATGGACTCATGGGATCAAGAGGAGATCGCTCTCCATCATTGAGTTGGAGCGTGCCGTCACCGGATGAGCCGACCGGCTTTTTCAGGACATGCTCTAGGTCTCCATTGCTTTGGCAAAAAGGGGCCCGGGTTTTGATCAACGCGCATATCCTCGGGACTGGCGCCTATGCTCCGAAGCGGATTCTGACCAACCAAGATCTTGCGGCTTTGGTCGATACGACCGATGCCTGGATCACCGAGCGCACGGGCATCAAGGAGCGCCGGATCGCGGCGGAAGCGGAAGTCACCTCGGATATGGCGCTGATCGCGGCCCGCCACGCGCTTGCGATGGCGGCCACCCACGCCGAGGTTCTCGATATGATCATCGTCGCCACGGTCTCGGCCGATATGCCATTGCCGTCCTGCGCGGTCATCCTGCAAGCCAAGCTTGGTGCCGCTCGCGCTTTTGCCTTCGATGTCTCCGCGGCTTGCGCGGGCTCCCTTTACGGTTTGAGCATTGCTGATCAATTCATAAAGTCAGGCAAGGCGCGCCGCGTGCTCGTCGTCGGCGCCGAGCTCTTAAGCCGCCTCGTTGATTGGAGCGACCGCAACACTTGTGTTCTTTTTGGCGATGCGGCGGGCGCGATGGTTGTCGGGCCGGCGCCGGAACCAGGCTGCGGCCTCCTCTCGACGCATCTTCATTCCGATGGGACGGCCGCTGGAATTTTGTCGATCCCCGGCGGCGGCAGCCAGCATCCTCAGTCGGCCGATGTGCTGGCGCGGAAGATGGACAAGATTACGATGAATGGGCGCGAGATCTACAAGTTCGCGGTTCGCGTGCTGCCGCAGGCGATTCTCGAAGCGCTCGACGCCAATGGGCTTTCAGTTTCCGATATCGACCATATCGTCCCGCATCAAGCCAATGCGCGGATTGTCGAATCGGTTCTGGGCAGGCTCGGCATCCCGCTCGAGAAATGCTGGATGAATCTCGAACGCTACGGCAATACATCGAGCGCTTCGCTGCCCATTTCACTCGACGAGGCCAATAGAGCGGGCCGCCTGAAGCCGGGCGATCTCATCGCGATGATGGCGATCGGCGCGGGGATGACCTGGGGCAGCGCCTTGATGCGCTGGTAGACAAGCGCACTGGCGCGGTCCTCGCGTCCTCGCACCTTGGTCTTTCAACCGGTGCTGGAGGACCATTGACGCCGTTGCTCATTTATTTCGCGACTATTTCGCGACGACAACCTTGCTGGCGGCGGCGATGACGGCTTTCTTGAAGGCCCCTTCGATCGTCACCGCGAAATTATAATGGAATTTGGAAAAGGGGGCTGAGCGGAATGGCTTGTTGCTGCGCCACCCGACGAGGATCGCGCCGATTGCCGCTTTATCCGGCGCCATGACGAGGGCGCCGCCGGAGGCGCCGTCCCCGGTTTCGCAATCGAAGGAAAATTCCCTGGTTCCTTCCGAGCCGACCGACAATTGGTCGTGCAGCGAACATTTTTCCATCGACAGTCTGCGCCCGTCGCCCCAGTCAATGTGGCCGCGCGCGACAAATTCGACCGGGGTGTTAGGGCCACCGGGATCGGCCAGGCTGAAGGGTGTCACCCCTTCGACAGGATGGGCGAGACGCGCCACGGCCCAGTCGTGAACCGCCGCGATCGCGTAAGGATTGGTGCTTCCGGCAATGATCGAGGTGAGGTCGATCGGTACCCGCGTCTCCTTGCCGTGATTCTCCAGCGCGAAAAAGCAGGTCTTGGCGCGCGGCACGCCTCTTTCATCGAAAAACACATGCGCCGCGGTCGTGATGATATCGCTCGCGAGCGTGAGCTGACCCGCACCATGGGCGTCGCCGCATTCGACAAGCCCGGAGCCCGCGAAACGGGTGCGAAGCTCGGCCGCATTGAGCTTCTGTTCGGCGGCGAACGCTTCCACGCTGCGCCGGCTGTTCTTGCCAAAGACAACTACGGGCACGATGGCGGACGGTTCCGCCTCGGGCAGGCCATGCGAGAAGAGCGGAACGGCGGATGCTGAACCGGACGCACCAAAAAGGAAGGCGCAAACAGCTGCAGCGGCGCGCATTCCACCCTTTTGAAACATCTATTTTTCTCCTGTCGAGCGGGGGCGGTGCCAATGTACGGTCGCCCGCAGTCTCATAGCAAGCTGAACAGGGATCGTATTTTGCCAATGCGAAAACAAAAAGGCAGGATCCCGGTTGTCATGTTTCGGCGCAATGCCTGTGTTGAAAACAGAGCAATAGAGTCGGCCTTAAACGGTCAATCTTAGCCATTCCATCCCTTCGTGGACCCTTCACCGGGCCTTGGCCAGGCGCAAGCGAAGAGAATAGGCTTTGAGCCTTTTGCGAGGCTCGCCCGCCACCGCTAGCTTGCGTTTTCCGGCGAAATTAAGACAGAATGCAGGCCGCGTGCCATGGCATCAGGCCATCGCGCTTTGTCTGCAACATACCGGGCCTTATCTCCGTCAGGCCTTGACTTCGAGGCCGCGGTGTCGCTCTCGCTCATCGATCAATATGCGCAAAGGGTGGCCGAGGGCCACCTTGAGCAAGACATCCGTCAATTGGAGCTGTTGCACCGGCTGGAAGAGTTGCGAAGCGCGCTTACCGGCGCGGCCGCGCGAAACTCTGGCGTGCTGGGCTGGTTCACGGGCTCTGGCCGTAAAGACCCGCCGATTCGCAGCCTCTACATTTGGGGCGAGGCGGGGCGCGGCAAAACGATGCTGATGGATCTGTTTTTCGAGGGCACTTGCCTCCCGCGCAAAACCCGCATCCATTTTCTCGCTTTCATGGCCCATGTCCACGCCTTCATCCACGCATGGCGGCAGGACCGCCGCAACAGTTCAAGCAAGGGCGACAACCCGGTCGGGGCGGTCGCCGATGCCATCGCCCAAAAGACCTGGCTTTTATGTTTCGACGAATTCAGTGTCACCGATATCGCCGATGCGATGATTCTTGGCCGTCTTTTCGAAGCGTTGCTGGAGCGCGGCGTGGTGATTGTCGCGACATCCAATGTCGCGCCGGAGCTCCTCTACCAAGATGGCCTCAACCGGGCACTGTTCCTGCCGTTCATTCGGATGATCGAGGAGCGGATGGACATCGTCAACCTCGAAGCCCGTCTCGATTACCGGCTGCAAAAGCTGCGGGAGCAGGCGGTCTATTTCGTTCCCCCGGACGCGAGCGCGGCGGCGGCGCTCACCGGCGCCTTTCAGCGTCTGACCGGGGTGGCGCATGGCACTCCGCTCACCCTCGACGTGCTCGGCCATGCGGTTCATGTGCCGGAGGTTTGCGCCAATGTGGCCCGCTTTGCCTTTGCCGATCTTTGCCAAGTGCCGCTCGGGGCCGCCGATTTTCTCGCGCTCGCGCGGCGGTTCCACAGCGTGGTTCTCGATGCAATCCCGGTCATTGACGCGGCGCGGCGCGACGAAGCGAAACGGTTCATCATGCTGATCGACACTTTCTACGACCGGCATGTGAAGCTCATCGCCTCCGCCGAGGCGGAACCGGCTGAGCTTTACATGGGCACCGAAGGCTTCGTGGCTTTCGAGTTCAAGCGAACCGCGTCGCGCCTCATGGAAATGCGTTCGGTCGGCTATCTTGCTTTGCCGCATGGCCCCGTTGCATCGCTCGGCTCCGGCAATGCGAGCGGACTCGTGGAAACTTGAACCCGGCGGGACGTGATCGAGTCCCATCCGTATCGCTCCGTTCATGTTTGGCAGCCAGTCTATTAGAATGATTCAAACACCAGCTGCAGCACAACCAGGACCGGTTTTTGCTTAGCCTCATGCGGGAAGCCGGGATGGGGTTGCATAAATATCGGGCTTCCGGCAGACATTTTCCACGATGGTTCGCCGCTTGGTAAGCGGCGAGAGAACAAGGATAGCCCAACATGGCGCGCAGCAAGATCGCATTGATCGGAGCCGGTCAGATCGGCGGAACCCTCGCCCATCTCGCCGCTCTGAAAGAGCTTGGCGACATCGTACTTTTCGACATCGCGGAAGGCACGCCGCAGGGCAAGGCCTTGGATCTGGCCGAGTCCGGTCCGGTCAACGGGTTCAATGCGGTGCTCGCGGGTGCCAATAGCTATGAGGCGATCGCCGGCGCCGGCGTCGTCATCGTGACGGCCGGGGTGCCACGCAAGCCCGGCATGAGCCGTGACGATCTTCTCGGCATCAACCTCAAGGTCATGGAAGCGGTCGGCAGCGGCATCAAGCAATATGCGCCGGGCGCCTTTGTCATCTGCATCACCAACCCGCTTGATGCGATGGTCTGGGCCTTGCAAAAAACCTCGAATTTTCCGTCCAACAAAATCGTCGGCATGGCGGGCGTTTTGGATTCGGCGCGGTTCCGCTATTTCCTATCCGAGGAATTCAAGGTTTCGGTCGAGGACATCACGGCCTTCGTCCTCGGCGGCCATGGCGACGACATGGTGCCGTCCGTGCGCTACTCCACCGTCGCCGGAATCCCCTTGCCCGATCTGGTCAAGCTCGGCTGGACAACGCAAGAAAGGCTGGACGCGATCATTGACCGCACCCGCAAGGGCGGCGGCGAAATCGTCGGCCTTTTGAAGACCGGCTCGGCTTTCTACGCTCCCGCGGCCTCGGCGATTGCCATGGCCGAGGCCTATCTGAAGGACAAGCGCCGGGTGTTTCCCTGCGCGGCGCAGCTCAATGGGGAATATGGCGTCAAGGACCTTTACGTCGGGGTGCCGGTGGTGATCGGCGCCAATGGTGTCGAGAAAATCGTCGAGGTGACACTCGATCCGTCCGAACAGCAGATGTTCGAGAAATCGGTCGCGTCCGTGCAAGTCCTGGTCGAGGCCTGCAAGACAATCAACCCGGCTCTCGCCAGCTGATCCGCACGGGCCTTCAGGCCATCCCATGCGGGACTTTGATTGGCGCGCCCACCGGCTTCCCATCGTTCCCTGCGGCCTTGAACATGGGTTGGACTGGCGTGAAACCTGCTTGCTCAACCGTTAACCGCGGGATTCAGCGGAAAAGAGAACGCCATGAATATTCACGAGTACCAGGCAAAAGCGGTCCTCAAGGAATTCGGTGTTCCCGTGTCGCGCGGCATCGTGGTTTTGCGGGCCGCTGACGCGGCGGCGGCGGCGAGGGAAATCGGCGGCCCGGTCTGGGTCGTGAAGTCCCAGATTCACGCGGGCGGGCGTGGCAAGGGCAAATTCAAGGAGCCGGAGGCGGGTGGCAAGGGAGGCGTCCGAATCGCCAAATCCGTGGCCGAGGTCGAGGCCTTTGTTGGCGAAATGCTCGGGCGGACCCTCGTGACCGTGCAGACCGGCCCCGCCGGCAAGCCGGTCAACCGAATCTATCTCGAGGAAGGCGCCGCCATCCTCAAGGAATTCTATCTGTCCCTCCTTGTCGATCGTTCGGCGGGCCGCGTCGCTTTCGTTGTTTCGACCGAAGGCGGCATGAGCATCGAGGAGGTGGCTCATCAAACGCCGGAACGGATCACCTCTTTCACGGTCGATCCGGCGACCGGAATCATGCCGCACCACGGCCGCAGGGTTGCCAATGCCCTGTGCCTTTCCGGCGATCTCGCCAAGCAGGCGGAAAGACTGACCGGGCAGCTTTATGCGGCCTTCGTCGGCAAGGATATGGCGCTTCTGGAAATCAATCCGCTGATCGTCTCGGCGGAAGGACGGATCCTATGCCTCGACGCCAAGGTCGCGTTCGATTCAAACGCGCTTTACCGGCATCCCGAGATCGCCGCGTTGCGCGACGAAAGCGAGGAGGACACGAGGGAGATCGAAGCGTCGAAACATGATCTGAACTATATCGCGCTCACCGGCACCATCGGCTGCATGGTCAATGGCGCCGGGCTTGCCATGGCGACGATGGATATCATCAAGCTTTATGGAGGCGAGCCGGCGAATTTCCTCGATGTCGGCGGCGGCGCCACCAAGGACAAAGTGGCGGAAGCCTTCAAGATCATCACCTCCGACAGCCAAGTCAAAGGCATTCTCGTGAATATTTTCGGCGGCATCATGAAATGCGACGTGATTGCCGAGGGCGTCGTCGCCGCGGTCAAAGAAACCGGCCTCGAAGTCCCGCTGGTCGTGCGGCTCGAAGGCACGAATGTCAATCTTGGCAAGACAATCATCGCGCAATCGGGCCTGAATGTCATTCCCGCCGACGATCTCGACGATGCCGCGCAGAAAATCGTCGCCGCGGCCGGGAAGGTGTGAACATATGGCGATCCTCGTCAACAAGGACACCAAGGTCATCTGCCAAGGCTTTACCGGCAAGAATGGGAC
>DATJLX010000215.1:0-2673 GCA_035509135.1 Methylocella sp. | reverse complement strand
GCAGCCGATTCCTTGGATTGTCCTTGGCCTGGAAACGGACATTCAAGGCACCACGGCCAAGGACAATATCAATGATGTATTCGCTTCTACCGATGCAACAGGCACTGGCATAGTAGCCAACAATTTTTCGGGCCATCGTTCGTGGTTTGGGACAGTGCGCGGCCGTGTCGGCTTTACCCTCAACTCCTATCCGCAGCTCTTGATTTACGCGACGGGCGGTTTTGCTTATGGCGAGAGTTCCCGTTCCGCTTCCACGGCGGTCTTCGGGAATGGCATATTTGGCCCAGCAGTGGAGTTATTCCCCTTCGGAAGCATTTCCAATGTTGATACCGGATATACAGTGGGCGGCGGCGTGGAATGGGCTTTCCTGCCGAATTGGTCGCTCAAGGCTGAGTATCTCTTCGTCAAGTTTCCAAGCGACAGCGTGGTTGTCCCGACGGTCTTGACTGCATTTCCAGCGTTGCCGACGGATTTCATGTTTTTCCACCACAATTCGCAGGACAATATTGCCCGGCTTGGCCTGAACTACAGATTCAATTGGTTTACGCCGGCTCCGGTGGTCGCCAAATATTGATTTTGTGAAGCCGCTCCTCTCGGCCAACTCGAACCCGGTCCTTGCGGCCGGGTTTTTCTTAAAGGTCTTAAATCAAATTTCACTCCTATCCCTTTTGCTTGATTGGCCGTGCCATGCATGCCAAGCAGGCGCATGAATTCCCTGTCTCTCAAAGCCTCCCCATCGTCGCCCGGGCGGGCGTCCGCGTCGCCCGCGCCCAAGATATCCTTCGTCTCGCTCGGCTGTCCCAAGGCGCTTGTCGATAGCGAGCGGATCATCAGCCGGTTGCGCGCCGAGGGCTATGAACTCAGCAAGTCTCATCAGGGTGCCGAGGCGGTCATCGTCAACACCTGCGGCTTTCTCGACAGCGCCAAGGCCGAATCGCTCGCCGCGATCGGCCAAGCTTCGGCCGAGAATGGCAAAGTCATCGTCACCGGCTGCATGGGCGCCGAGCCTGATGCGATCTTGGAACAATTTCCGGCGATTCGCTGGATCAGCGGGCCGCAGGACTTTCCATCCATTATACGGGCGGTCCATGAAGCGGTGCCGCCGCCGCATGATCCGTTCCTTGATCTCTTGCCGCCGCAAGGCATCAAGCTGACGCCCCGCCACTATGCCTATTTGAAAATCGCTGAGGGCTGCAACAACCGCTGCAGCTTCTGCATCATTCCAAAACTGCGCGGCGATCTCGTTTCCCGCGAGGCGGCCGATATTTTGCGCGAGGCCGAAAAACTCGTCGGGGCGGGTGTCAAGGAGCTGCTCGTCATTTCGCAAGATACGAGCGCCTATGGCCTGGATCTGAATTATGCGGAAAGCGCTTTTCGCGAGCGTCCGGTCCGGGCAAAATTCCTCGACCTCGTGCGCGAACTTGGGCAGCTCGGCGTATGGGTCAGGCTCCATTATGTCTATCCCTATCCGCATGTCGACGAGGTGATCGAACTCATGGCGGAAGGCACGATCCTGCCTTATCTCGACATTCCGTTTCAGCACGCGAGCCCGAAAATTTTGAGCGCGATGCGCAGGCCTGGCGGCACCGAGAAAGTGCTGGAGCGGATCGCGAGATGGCGAGCTGCCTGCCCTGATCTGACCGTGCGTTCCACCTTCATCGTCGGTTTTCCCGGCGAGACCGAGGAGGATTTCGCGCTGCTTCTCGATTGGCTTAACGAAGCAAAAATCGACCGCGCCGGCGCCTTCAAATATGAGCCGGTCAAGGGCGCCGCCGCCAATGATCTGGGTCTCCCTCCTGTGGCGCCCGAGGTGCAAGACAGCCGTTACAAGCGCTTCATGGAGCACTGCCAGACCATCAGCGCCCGCAAACTCAAGGACAAGGTCGGCAAGCGCTTGGCCGTGATCATCGATCAAGCCGGGCCGCGCGAGGCCATTGGCCGCAGCAAAGGTGACGCCCCCGAAATCGACGGCAAGGTTCATATTGCCTCGCGCCGCCCTTTACGGCAGGGCGACATCGTCACGGTGAAGATCGATGGGGCCGACGCTTATGATCTGCAGGGCACCGCGATCTAAGTCATTCAGCGGGAGGATTTCCGGAAGGCGTATCGAAAGCGCTAAGCGCTGCCCCGGCGACTGGCCGGCAAGCCTTTGCTCAGCGCCGCGTCGCTCTCATATATCTTTTGCCTGGTGAGGCAGCGCAAGGGCAAGGTTTTGTAACCCGAACCCCATATCTCTATACGTGTACATTGATCCCATGCCCACAGCCGAGCCATTCCCGCTGACAGACCGGCAGTTTGCGCGGATTTCCCGCGCCTTGGCGGAGCCGCGGCGCTATCAAATCCTCAAACAGCTCGGCGCTCGTCCCGAGCCAACACCCTGCACCCTTCTGCACGAAACCCATGATGTGAGCGCTGCTACCTTGTCGCATCATATTAAAGAGCTGGAGACAGCCGGCCTGGTCCAGATCGTTCGCGAAGGAAAATTCATGAACCTCATTCTTCAACGCGATGTGCTCGGCGCCTACCTCGACCGGCTCTCGAATATTTGATCCCGCGAACCACTTACTCTTGATTCTCTTATAGCTATTTAGACGTTTATATAAGTATCTAAGTTGGCGAGCTGAACTTGGATCCAAGCAAACGGAGCATCAGGATGAGTGAACTGACGGGAAA
>DATJLX010000214.1:0-16530 GCA_035509135.1 Methylocella sp. | reverse complement strand
CACAAACTTCTCCTTCGCATCTGCGCAGGCATAGACTTCCGCGAGCGCTCGGAGCTCGGAGTGCGATCCGAAAATCAAATCGACACGGGTGCCGGTCCACTTGACCTCATTCGTCTTCCGGTCGCGCCCCTCGTACACGCCTTCAGTGCCAGCGGACGGATGCCATTGCGTGCTCATATCGAGCAGGTTGACGAAGAAGTCGTTCGTCAAAGTCTCGGGCCGCTTGGTAAAGACGCCGTGGGTGGACTTACCCACATTTGCGCCAAGCACGCGCAGGCCGCCGACGAGAACCGTCATCTCGGGCGCCGTCAGCCTCAGCAATTGCGCCCGATCCACCAACAGCTCCTCAGATGACAAGCGCTGCTTGCCGCGGATATAGTTGCGGAAGCCGTCGGCGGTCGGTTCGAGCGGCGCGAAGGACTCGGCGTCGGTCTGCTCTTGCGACGCGTCCATCCGTCCCGGCGTGAAGGGGACCTTCACGTCATGCCCGGCGTCCTTCGCGGCTTTCTCGATCGCCGCGCCGCCGCCAAGAACGATCAGGTCGGCAAGCGAAACCTTCTTCCCGCCAGACTGTGAAGCGTTGAACTCCTTTTGAATCGCTTCGAGCTTCTGCAGCACCTTCGTGAGCTGAGCCGGCTGGTTAACCTCCCAATCCTTTTGTGGCGCGAGGCGAATGCGGGCGCCGTTCGCCCCACCCCGTTTGTCCGAGCCGCGGAACGTCGACGCCGACGCCCAAGCCGTCGACACGAGCTCGGAAACGGTGAGCCCGGAGGCGAGGATTTTCCCCTCCAGAGCGGCAATGTCCTGCTCGTCGATCAGCGGATGATCAACCGCCGGGATCGGGTCCTGCCAGATCAGCGTTTCCTTCGGAACGAGCGGGCCGAGATAGCGCGCGATCGGGCCCATGTCGCGGTGCGTCAGCTTGAACCAGGCCCGGGCGAATGCATCTGCGAACTGATCCGGATGCTCGTAGAAGCGCCTCGAGATCTTTTCGTAAACCGGGTCGAGCCGCAAGGAGAGGTCGGTGACCAGCATGTTGGGCGTGCGGCGCTTCGACGAGTCGTGCGGATCAGGCACCGTGCCTGCGCCTGCGCCGTCCTTTGGCTGGTACTGCCAGGCGCCGGCCGGGCTCTTGGTCAGCTCCCATTCGTAGCCGAACAGGTGCGTGAAGTAGTCGTTGCCCCACTTCGTCGGCGTCGTGGTCCAAATGACTTCCGGGCCGCTGGTGATGGCGTCATCCCCCTTGCCCGTGCCGAAGCTGCTCTTCCAGCCGAGGCCCTGCTCCTCGATGGGGGCGGCCTCGGGTTCGGGACCGCAATATTGTTTCGGATCGGCGGCGCCATGGGTCTTGCCGAAGGTGTGACCTCCCGCGATCAGCGCGACGGTTTCTTCGTCGTTCATCGCCATCCGGCGGAAGGTTTCGCGGATATCAATGGCCGCCGCGAGGGGATCCGGCTTGCCGTTCGGCCCTTCCGGATTGACGTAGATGAGACCCATCTGCACGGCGCCGAGAGGATTCTCAAGGTCGCGGACGCCGCTGTAGCGCTTGTCCTCCAGCCACTTGCCTTCGGGGCCCCAATAGATGTCGTCGTCGGGCTCCCATTCATCCTCACGCCCACCGCCGAAACCGAAGGTCTTGAAGCCCATCGACTCGAGGGCGACGTTGCCTGCGAGAACCATGAGGTCGGCCCAGGAGATTTTGCGGCCGTACTTCTGCTTGATCGGCCACAAGAGCCGGCGCGCCTTGTCGAGGCTCTGGTTGTCCGGCCAGCTGTTGGTAGGCGCGAAGCGCTGTTGGCCCCGTCCGGCGCCGCCGCGGCCGTCGCCGATGCGATAGGTGCCTGCGGCGTGCCACGCCATCCGAATAAACAGCCCGCCATAGTGGCCCCAGTCGGCCGGCCACCACTCCTGCGAATCCGTCATCAGGGCATGCAAGTCCTCGATCACCGCATTCAGGCCGAGGCTCTTGAATTCCTTGGCGTAGTCGAACGCCTCACCCATCGGATTGGACAGGGTTGAGTGCTGGTGGAGGACCTGAAGGTTCAGCTGGTTCGGCCACCAGTCACTGTTCGTGAGAGCGCGGGTCCCGCCCGCGACCGGGCACTTGCTTTCGCTTGTCATGTTCTCTCCGATCGTGTTCCGCTTTTTTCCCGTTCCGTGCACAAGGATCGTCAAGAGTCGTCGGGCGCTGAATCAAATCCGCCAAGCTATCGCACGTCTCAACGGCCTTAGTTCTGAGCCATTGTCGGAAGGCCGAATCCCCGCCCGTTCGGTAAATTCCGACGGCTTCCTCCGTCCACATTGGCTTCGCCATGATTGCCCGCTCGATCATCCGGCCGGCCGTCTCGCACGCATCAAATTGCACAGAGCGCTTGATCAGCTCCCCCCGTTCCTTTGCGAGTCGCTGTATGGCAGACTTTGCCTCGGCGAACTCGTTCTCTATAATGAGGGATTCCGCCCGCTGAGGATTGCTGTTGGTTTGCTGCCGGTGTAGCCAAGCTTTTCGGGCCGCGACGGCACCGGAACCCTTATTCTTTACCTGGATAAAAAGATTAGCCCGGACGGCCTTGTCCGCTCGAGCGGCACCCGTCGTAAGTCCCTTGGCATAGGGCCTAAGCAGCTGACCCTTGGTAATTCCAAGTGGCTTTGCTATCTCATGCGGCGCAATGCCGAGCGTGGCGCCCATTTCTTGAGAGAGAGTTTTTGCCGTTGCGATGCGGGACCTGGGTTTCGCCATAGCTGCCCCCAATCAAACCGACCTAATTGGGTAAACCAAAAAAATCCCGGCGTCACTAGCGAAGATTCGGGGCTGCCCGCCGCGCATTCTTTGGGTGTTAATAAGGAGATTAGCTCGGGCAGCCTGGTCGGGCCAGCGCGCATGAGCGAAGACGCGGCCAGTTCTCAGGGTTATTGATGTCACTCGCCGAGCTGGCACATCCGGGGTTAAGAGGCCTCAAAATAAGCCTGGCTGGGTCTAAGGGGCAATGGTGCCGCCTCGTGCCGCAACCTCATTTGCGAATGGACAGATAGCCTGCGGAGAGGCCTCTGCCGCAAAATTGCATGCAGTCGCTCACGGCGGTACGACAACTGAACCGCTGTCGCTGATGCGCCACAGTCAATGATACTGCACGCCCGCCGCTCCCTCATCTCACAGGCTGTGCGCAGATGCGCGACGGCCTCTCGGTGCGCGACGGGCGCCACCTTTTTTCCAAGTGTAAACGCGGCGCCGGTTTACACTGGTCTATTATTTACCTTGCGTAGGCGGCTGAAGGGATGGCGTATCTTGCGAGGGAACGTTGCACGCCCCCAAGGACAAAGCCAAAACCGCAAGCATCGAAGCCAAAAAACGTCGCATGGTATCTCCCTCAATTTTATTGGCCAAACGAACATACTCTGTCCTGGGTCTCAGTTTGGCACCAGAGTCCCAGCAATCTTGAAACGTTTGACCCCTGCTTAACCCGACAGCTTGCAGCTGTAGATTCTGCCCCGGGGGCAATCGAGATCGGCTGACAGAGGGATTTCTTCTTCGCTCAGCATTCAGTAGAGCCCGCTTTGTCGATTTGATTTCCGGCAGGGCCCGGCGCCGTCAATGTCCAGGCAAAGTTCAGTTCAAAAAAAGCCGAAAGCAGTTTCAATGGGATGTTACACGCCGCTGGAGTCATTCCCACACGGCCTGACAACAATTGAGAGGGTTTGCTGCTGCTGATGCGCAAAAAGAATGAAATATGCGGAAGCAATGAGCAGAGTGAATATGAACATTATGAAAACCAGTCTTCTGTTTCCTATCGGCTTGTTTAAGGAGATACTCTTGGCGTCTAATTTATGTATTGGGCTCAAGGACGCCTCCTTTTTTATATAGCTAGCGTATCTGTCGGCGCGCTTGCCGAGGGCCAACACGGATTAAGTCGGCTCCGCGTTGGCTTTGGAAAATGTAAGCCCCTAAATTTTAGACGTTTCATCGGACCGGAATCCGCCATGTCATGGTAAACCTCGAACAAATTGCTTCGAGGCCTGCTGGTGGAGTGGAGCGCCGATGAGGGCAAACCGCGTCGGTTACGCCCATTCTCCTGCCGAAAATCATAAACGTCATTCCCTCAAAAGCCGTTGGTCTCTGTATCTTCCTTTATGGCTCTCCTGACGAGGTGAAGCCGACACGCTGGGAAGCGGGGACCGATCGTCTTAACAAAATAGAGTGGTAAGACCGCGAGACGGGATCGAGAATTTGTCGGGTTTTTCGGGCGCGGGACGTCTTAATGAGTTGAGAGGCCGCGGCAACGGCGCGAATGGTACCTCCCTCCCGGCGCCCCTTCGTAATATCTTCCGACGGCCGCGGCCTCTCACCAGGAACGTAGCGCGATGGCAGGCAAATCGGTCCAGACAAGGATAGCTCTTTAGAGAAACCTTGCATGCTCGATAGATGGAGCAATGTGCTGAAGGGAGCGATAAGCGTCGATGCCAAAGACTGGAACTTTTCGCTGATGAGGAAGGGACTGGTGTTCGTGGAATCAGCCACGAACATTTCTAGCCTCCCGCCGCGCAGGGTTTTGAGCCATGGCCGAAGATATCTTTGAGAGCGGCGGCTCTAAGATTCGTGCGGCGCCCGTGTGTCGTCCTGCGCGCCGGCTTGCGAGCAGCCGCGAACTCTGGGTGACTATCCATCGTACGATCGGCCTTTTTTTCGGAGCGCTGTTTGTTCTTGTCGGACTCACTGGAAGCATCCTCGCTTTCTGGCAGCCGATCGACGAATGGCTGAACGCGGCTATCATGCGCGTCGATGTCCCGCCGCAAGCGACCTACCGCCCGCTCGATGAGATTATTGCTGCCGCCAAGGCGGCTGCTCCACCATATGGCATGCCGGAGAGACTCAGAATGCCGCGCCATTCCGGCGTGGCCGCGGCGGTGACCTATATGGTGCCGCTGGACGACCTGGATACGGATTTCTACGAGATCTTCGTTGATCCCTACACAGCCAAGGTAACCGGCAAACGGAATATGATGCACGGAGACAGACTGCTCTCGCAGCCTTTCATCCACATTGTCATGGACTTGCATTGGACATTGCTGCTTGGAGCCAACAAGGCCTTTGTCGTCGGCATCCCAGCGATTTTTCTTTTCGTCTCGATCCTTGTGGGCCTTTGTTTGTGGTGGCCGCGCAACGGCAATTGGCGCCATGCCCTGACGGTCAAATGGGGGGCGACCGCCGGGCGGATCACCTATGATGTGCACAAGACCATTGGGCTTTATCTCGCCGCGGTTCTGATGGTCACGCTATTTTCCGGGATTACCATGATCTTCAAGCCACAGTCTCGCTCCGTGGTGGAATGGTTTTCGCCACTCCACCAAGAGCCACATAACTTGAAGTCAACGCCCATCCCAGGCCAGCCTCCGCTCGGGCTTGATGCCGCCGCCACCATCGCGGACAAGGTGTTTCCCGATGGGAGGCTTCACTGGATCCTGCTTCCCGGAGGACCGGAGGGCGTCTATGTCGTCGGCAAGCAGGCGGACGGTGAACCGAACCGGGCCAGCACGAACAGGAATGTCACCATCGATCAATACAGCGGCCAAGTCCTGCATGTGCAGGACCGCAAGAACTTCACTGCTGGAGAGACGTTTCTCGAATGGCAATATCCCCTCCATTGCGGTGAGGCCTTCGGAAATGCCGGCCGCGCTTTCATTATGATGACGGGATTCGTACCATTGATCCTTTATGTGACCGGGTTTCTGCGGTGGCGGCAGAAGCGCCGCGCGAAGAGGTAGCAGCGGAGGACCCTGTGCATCTTTCCCTCCTTCACAGGACGATGATTGTCCCACGCTGTTTGGAAATGCTGGTTACAGACGTTATCACTCATGCTAACATAACGCAGCATCAGGGATGATTGAATTGGTTCAGAGCTCGAGCGCGAAACGAATCATTGTCGGCGTGAGCGATGATTGCCACCGCTGCGCTGTGCGCTTTCTTCATTGGCGTGCGAACCTACGAGCAATTCTTCTACCGGACAGCTGGAATGGAATAGATGCCTTTTCCAATGAGTTTCAACTTTATTGGGTATCTGTTCTCTACATCGCGGTCATGGCCGAATTGATCTGCTTTCTTGGTTTGGTCGTTTATCTCTGGACGACCCGGCGTCACTCAACTGGGTCCGATTTTTAAAAATCAGCAGTAGCGGCCATCGCTTCCCGAAACTTCACTGACCCACCAATATGGGCATCTCGATGATCTCGTCCTTGCTCTTGGCTTTGCCGAATGCCAGTTTGAGGAGGTATTTGCCCCGCTCCAGGATCGCGGTATCCAATGTCAGCACCCCATGGGGATGGAGGTTCGGGGGCAGCGCCTTTACAAGCGTGAGCTGTCCTCCAGAATCATATTGCGACAATGACAGCACCACTGACTGGTCTCTCGCATCTTGCTCCATGAGATCGACCGTGAAAATCACTTTCCCCGCGCCCGGTATCCGGTCGCAGTACTGGTTATACCTCATAGCTTTCTCCCTTGGGTCACTATCGTCATCCAAACCGGCAGCCAGGAAAAAGGTTGTGAGGTGCACCGAATAGAAATCGCTTACCTTGAGACAAGACGGCAGATTCTTGCCATCAACAGACGCCGCGTCGCGCATTTGCCGGAGCGCCTGCCATTGCGGGTACAAAAATATCATCGATGCAAGAACCAACGCGGTTGGCCGCCAATTCGCCACGGGCCAATTCAGCCAATGATTTACGTCCATTGGTTTCTCCGCTCTTGCACAGAATTCGCGATCCGTAGTCGTATGAAACTTCTTTTATTGACCGTTCACTTCGAAGACCCAAGCACCGCTTACCTGATGGCCATCAGCGGAAAGGGCGCGGTAGCGCACTGTATACTCACCCGGCGTCAACGCTTCGACGCTCGTCGACACGTGGCTGGGATCGAAGGTGTCGATGGCGGCATCGTGTTTATCGACGCGGTCTCCGGCGGCATTGATGACAGCCAAGGCGACGAACTCACTGCGGATCCCCGCATCATACCAGACTTCTACTTTCCCGACGGTTTGCGGCGCCACCGCGCCTTGTTCTGGAGACGTGCGCACAATGATTGCATGCGCGAACTGTAGTCCGAGGCTCGCGGGCTTCGGCAGAGGCGGCTCAGGGGCGCGGAGTTCAAGCGCTGGCACGGCGGCGGCTAGCTGTTTCCGCTGTAGGCCCGCGCTGGAATCGGAGCGATCTCCATAGGCCGCGACGGGCCAAAGTGTGCTCCCCAGGAAAAGGATTGCCAGGGCGAGCGGCACAACACATGCTCTCTGGTTCATTGCTTTCCGAGGTCCCCGACGCAATTCTTCGCCGCTCCCGCGAAATGGGCGCTAGTCCCGTTGCCCGGTGCGGACACTTCATTCCAGGTACAAGTTGAAACGATTCGCTGCGACAAAACCCGCCACGTAATCGACTGCCTTTTTATTGCCCCGCTTACTAACCCCCCAAGAAATCACCCACCCCAGTTGCGCGCTCGACAAACCAGATCAACGCGACCATCGAAATCATAAGCGAGCCGACTGGCATGACGACTCTGGTGTAGGCGATCGATCGGCGGGCAAAAAACAAGACCGGGAGCACAGCGGCGACGATCGCAAGCTGGCCCAGTTCCACACCGGCGTTGAAGGAGATCAGTGCGACGAGCTTGCGGTCGGGCGGGAGACCAAACTCGGTCAGCACGCTTGCAAAACCGAAGCCGTGGATCAGCCCGAACACGAAGGCCACGATCCACAGGCGGCGCGTGATGACGGGGTAAATGTTGTTAATCGCGGCGACCATGACGGACGCGGCGATCGTGGATTCAACGAACCGCGACGGCAATTCGACGATACCGAAGGCTGCGATCGACAAAGTGACCGAATGCGCAAGCGTGAAAGCGGTGACCACCTTGGCTATGCTCCAGAAAGCTCCAGTTAAGTCGTCCACGGGCAGCCATTTGTTCTTTATCCGCACGAGCACGGCTGGCAGCAGTAAAGAGAACAGGAACAAGATGTGATCGTAGCCAATCCAGATGTGATGCGCGCCCTGAAGGACATAGGCTAGGATGGTGTCCTGGAGATTTTTCGTGCCGGAACCAAACTGGAGCACCTTGCCTGTTGGAGTGATGACGCCCGAGTAGACATTATTGTCGCGTGTGACATCGATGAGTGCTCGGTGCTGCGCATCGACGTCGAACATAAGGTCATAGCCGATCTGCAACGGCTCGCTGAGGGCTTTGCAGGTGCCGGAAAACGGCAGGATCAAGAAGTACTCGCCGCCACGGAGGTCAAGCGTAATAGGGTGGGGAGTGAGGCTGCAAGGCGCGCCGGGCGACCCGAGCGAGATTTTGTTGAGGAGCAGACCGTCGATCTCCTGCTCGTGGCGATGCAATTGGCCCAAGTTGGGCTTGCCGTCGCCATTGGCGGCGGGGCCAAAGGCAAAGTCAAAAAAAACGAAGTCAAAGTCGCGAACCGCGAGTTCCAGCTTGCCCGAAACTGTGTCGCCCGCGAAATCCGCCTTGAGATAGCCGTAGCTCGTCTTATGCGCCATGGCGCATGGCGCATAAACAAGCATCGTGGCGGCAAATACGGCGGTGGCGGCGCGGCGCCAAGCCCGTAAGAGATTCATCTTTGTTGCTCCAGCCCGCTCCCGCATTTGCGAAGTTGGTTTCGCATGCCGTCACATAGGTAACGGTTTAGAACAGGCAGTTGCGCCAAACCGTCTCTTAGAAGACGACGATTAAAGGGGCCGAACAATTCGATGAAGACTGGCACGAACTTCTTGGGAGGGCTTTGTGAGTTCGGACTTGATAGCCTTTGGCTGATCGAAGCATGGAAAAATCCGCTACAGCAGCTAATGCTATGAATTATTTGGATAAAATCTGCTGCCCGCGCGGCTCCTATGGAACCAATATGTTGCATTCTTGCAACAGACGCGCGGCTTTATCCGAACATCTCGATTTTTTAGGCAAGATCTCGATTGGTGAAACGTCTTCAGTTTTAAGGCATTCCGAGCGACGGCTCACGACTTATCGAATCGAAGTGCACGCATCGTGGGACTGCCATCCTGACTCCAGGAGGATCGCATGCGTAAGTCTCTCTATGGCGTGGATCGATTGCGAAGACATGGGATCGGAAAAACCGCGATACCGGAAACTTCGACGCTGGCCTTGATGGTGGCTCTCACGCTGCAAGCCGCACCTGCCTCGGGTCAGGACGCACCGCAAGCGCCCGCGCAAGGCACGTCCCCAACGGCGGCGGCTCAAGGCACCACCGAAGAAGTGAACCAAGGGGATATCGAGCTTCCAACCGTGGAAGTCGTCGCCAACAGCACCTTGCCGTCGTTTGCTTGGGGCGACAATTGGGCGCCGCCGCCGCCGAGCGCGGGCATAGGGCAAGACACCGATATGAACGAGGCGGCAAGTGCTTTTACCGTCTCTGGTCAGCAGGTCAATGAGCGGATTTTCTCACGGCCTGGCGAAGCGCTCGAGATCGTGCCCGGATTGATCGCGACTCAGCACAGTGGCGATGGCAAGGCCAATCAATGGTTCCTGCGCGGCTTCAATCTCGATCACGGAACCGATCTCGCCATCTTCATGGACGGCATGCCAATGAACATGCCAACGCATGCGCATGGCCAGGGCTATGCGGATGTCAATATGTTGATTCCGGAGCTCATCGGCTCCATCAATATCGAAAAAGGCCCCTATTTCGCTGATGTCGGCGACTTTGCCTCGGCCGGATCCGTGCATATCAATCTGATCGACGCTGTCGATGGGCCGCAATTCAAGGCGACACTCGGCAGCTTTGACTATCAGCGGTACCTTGGCATTGATTCCATTAAAATCGGTGATGGCAATCTTCTCTTCGCTGGGGAGGTCGGCGCATACAATGGTCCATGGACTTTGCCTGGCGACGTGGTGAAGCTGAACACTGTGGTGCGTTATTCCCAAGGCAGCGATGTGAATGGCTTTTCCCTAACAGGGATGGCCTATGGCAATCATTGGAACTCGACGGATCAGGTTCCCGAGCGGGCGATCCCCGATATCGGCTTATATGGATATCTCGACCCGTATGACGGCGGCAATACGCAGCGCTTTTCACTCTCTGGCCAATGGGCAATGAAAGATGGCGACAATGCCTGGCACGTGAATGCCTTCGCAGTCAGGAGCGCCCTCAACCTTTGGAACGATTTCACCTATTACCTCGAGAACCCATATCCGATCGGCGATCAATTTCATCAGCATGAAACCCGGACGTTTGGCGGCGTTTACGCGTCTTATACCCTCACCAAAAACATTGCGGGTGTTCCCACCGAAAACGAGATTGGCGTGCAAACGAGGTTCGACGCGATCAACCTCCTGCTCGACAACACTTATGAGCGGGGGTTTCTCGCGCCCATCCGGCAAGATATCGTCGATGAAGGCAGTATCGGGGTCTACGCCCAGCAAACCGCGCATTGGAGCGACTGGTTCAAGACCGTAATCGGAATTCGCGGGGATTTCTACGCGGCTTCGGACGATCAAATAGTCCCCGTAGCCACCCAGGCGTTGAATTCCGGCAAACCCACGGCTTTCGTCCCTGGCCCCAAGGCCTCCATCATCTTTGGACCGTTTGACAAAACTGAATTCTACATGAGTATCGGCCAGGGCTTCCACAGCAACGACGTTCGCGCTGTGACCGTCCAGGTCGAGCCGACCGAACCGGACCAGAGACTCAATCCTGGGACTTTCCTTGTTCCGACCCAGGGCGCCGAAATCGGCGCGAGGACGAAAATCATTGATGGGCTGAATAGTTCGGTCGCCGTGTTTGGTCTCGACGCGGCGTCCGAAAATATTTTTGACGGCGATGCTGGAGACACCCAGCCGACGCTTTTGCCCACACGGCGGATTGGCATCGAATGGACCAATGACTACCATCCGGTGTCCTGGCTTTCTCTCGACGTCGATTTCGCCGACACAAGGGCGCGCTTCCTCGGGTATGATTACAATCAGCAAGCGACCTATGTCTCGCTGTGGGGCTATCCCGAGGCGTGGGTAGGCAACGCGCCGGGAAATTATGTACCTGGCGCCGCGACGGTCGTCGGTTCGCTCAAGCTCACTGTCGGCGAGGCAACGGGGTGGTTTGGGGGGCTTGAGTACCGCTATTTCGGCAAGCGGCCGCTGACGGAGGACGGGGCCTTCTGGTCTCCCGCGACGGGCCTCCTCAATGCGCGCGTGGGGTACCGGTTCGACAATGGCTGGGCGCTCCAGCTCGACGGCCTCAATGTCACGGACAGCAAGTCGGACCAGATCACCTATGCCTATGGTTCTCTTTTGCCGACGGATCAGCTTTACGCGGCATGTTATGGTCCGGTCGCAACCCGTCCGCCGGTTGCGGTCTGCCAGAATGGCGTCATGGACCGCGTCTTCAAACCGGTTGAGCCCTTGCAGCTGCGGCTAAGCCTCGTCGGCAAGTTCGGCTCACCTCCGTCGGTGATGGACGACCTATCTGCGCCGCCCCCGCCTGCCCCGGTATTCACCTGGACCGGCATGTATGTCGGCGGCCAGTTAGGCTACGCCTTTGGCAGCGGCAGTTTGGACTACGACGGATTTGATCCGTTCGACGGCGTCTATTTCAACACCGGCAATAGCAATGAATTCCATGGAGTGATTGGCGGCGCTCATTTCGGTTATAATTTTGAGATCAACAACCAGTTGGTGGTTGGTCTTGAAGGCTCAATCGACGGGACCGGCCTGAGCAACAGTGTGACCGACAATCTTTCCGCCTTTGGCGGCGGCACACTTTTGGCATCGGCGAACGCCAGCGTCCAAGGGTCGGTACGCGGCCGCGCCGGCCTCGCCTGGGATCGTGCTTTGATCTATGCCACCGCTGGCGTGGCGTTCACCACTGTCCATACAAACTACTCTTTGACAGCCAACTTTAACGGAGATCCCCTCATAGCCGGCGGCGCCGTCTTCAACACCTCGACCATCTTTTCGAACTCCCGCACTGGCTGGACGGTTGGCGGCGGCGCCGACTATGCCGTGAACGATAATTGGTCAGTCTTCGCCGAATACCGCTATACCGACTTCGGCACGATTTCAAACCCAGGGCTAACCACACAAGGATTTATCGGCGCGCCAGTCCTGACGAACGGCGCACTCCTCAACGTGAACCGTACGTTAAACCAAAGCCAAGTCGAGCTGGGCTTCAGCTACAAGTTCGGCAATAACGCCGCGGTGCCCATTGCCGCAAAATACTAAGGTCAGGACCCATTAAAATTCTTGCGTGAGATGGGAGCTACTACGTGCCTTACGCAATCGACATGGCCGGAAGACGGATTTCGCTTATGACGCGAAACGATTTCGCGATTGCCGCGATCTTCTGGCTATCGCCGGTCAAACCGATGATGCGGGAATCGAAGTTTCAAGATAGCTCTTCATGACATCCAGCGTGTCGCTCTCCGGATCGACGGTGACGAAAAGCGCGGCGACCTTGGTGTCCGGCCCCAGGGCCTTGAATACCGCCGAAATATCAAAGAGCGCCGTTGGACAAAAGTCCGGGCAGTGCGTGTAGCCGAAAAACACCAGATAAGGATGCCCGGCGAGATCGGCGTTCGTCATCGTGCGGCCATCTTGGCCGAGGGAGCCGCCCGCGTCGGGAGCGCCCAGAAAAGGGGCGCGCCCAGGCATCACGGCATAAACAAGGCCTCCGAGGCCCGCAAGGCCAAGCGAAAAGCCGATGACGATCGCGCGCAGCTGGCGAGGGGCCTGTTGGCTGCTTCATGCCGGGAAATTCATCAAAATGCGCGGCCAGCACCAGGGCCGGAAGGCAAAAATCCGCCGCTACGGCCAGTTCTCAAGGCCGAGCTTAAAGGGATTCCCTATGGATAGTATGGCTTGACGTCTTTGCGGGAAAGCTGGCAAGTTCAATTGTACCGTTGGACCAAAGGGCATGCATAAGGCAAGCGCTGGCCCGTGCTGCTGCTTCCCCCATCGCAGGCAGACTCGAAGCCCTACTGGGACTGGACGCGGGCCGCACACTTTCAGACCACGGCCCAAGTTGGGCGCTCAGATCGTCGAGCGCTTCAGGATAGTCTCATCGCTCGACGGCTGACGATGCACCTTCTCGGCCAGACGTCGAGGGGGCATGTCGCCGGCACTTTCTCGTGGCCACACCGATCATCGCGAGAGCTTTGCCGCAAGCGAACCGCCCGTTGGGCGCATCGGGGAACCGGCTGCGCGGATAATGCTGTGCGGGGACGCGGCTCGCCTCGATGAAGATTGCCCAGCCGCTGCCGAGACGCCGCAAGGCATTGTTGAGCCGCGCCGTCGTGCCGACGAGTTCGGCCGGTGTCGCGCTGTCGAGATCCGGCCCGCGGAATCGCGCGGTGCGCTGGAACGAGCCATCCTTGTTGAGGATGATGCCTTCCGCAACCAAAGCAGCCCAGGGAAGAAAATCGGCGAGGATTTGCGGTTTCCTGCGATATTCGGCAAGGTTCAGCATCGGCTCAAACCCCGAATTGCGCGGGATAGCGGAGATGCCGCTGCACGACCTCGACGAATTGCGCATCGCGCTTCGCGGCCCAGACCGCCGCGGCATGGCCGATCGCCCAGATGATCAGGCCAGGAATCCAGAGCCGCAGACCGAGCCCAATGGCCGCCGCCAGCGTGCCATTGGCGATCGCGACCGTGCGCGGCGCTCCGCCGAGCAGGATCGGCTCGGTCAGCGCCCGATGCACCGGCGCGGCGAAACCCGCCACGGGCTCAAAGGAAAAGAAGGCACTCATCAGACGAGCGCCCCGCCGCCGAAATTAAAGAAGGTCAGGAAGAAGCTCGACGCGGCAAAGGCGATCGACAGGCCGAAGATGATCTGGATCAGCCGCCGGAAACCGCCGGAGGTATCACCGAAGGCGAGTGTCAATCCAGTCGTGACGATGATGATCACGGCGATGATTTTCGCGACCGGCCCTTCGACCGATTGCAGCACCTGCTGCAGGGGCTGCTCCCAGGGCATGTTGGAACCGGCGGCATGGGCCGGACTCACCAACAGCAAGGGCGGGACTATAGAAATCAGCTCTATGAAAAAGATCATGCCGCAGTCGCGCGGCGAGAGAAAAGGCTTGTTCATGAGGAATCTCCCAAAGAAGATGAAGCGGATTTGGTTTTCATGGCGAGGCGGTAGTCGCCGCGCTTATCGAGGCCTTCGATACTGGCAAGCTCAATGAGCCGGCGCTGGCTGCCGCGCCCGGCCAGCACCGCGATGACACCGATGGTCTCGGCGATTAGCGCCCGCGGTACGGTGACGACGGCTTCCTAAATGAGCTGTTCGAGACGCCGCAGCGCGCCAAGTGCCGATCCCGCATGGATGGTGCCGATCCCGCCCGGGTGACCGGTCCCCCAGGCTTTCAGGAGATCGAGGGCTTCCGAGCCGCGCACCTCGCCGATGGGAATACGGTCGGGACGCAAGCGCAGCGAGGAGCGAACGAGATCGGAGAGCGACGCGACGCTGTCCTTCGTGCGCAGTGCAACGAGATTCTGCGCCTGGCATTGAAGCTCGCGGGTATCCTCAATAAGGATCACCCGGTCGGAGGTTTTGGCGACTTCCGCAAGAAGCGCGTTAACGAGGGTGGTCTTGCCGCTCGAGGTTCCGCCGGCGACGAGGACATTGCGGCGCTGCTCGACCGCTTGCCTCAGGAGTACCGCTTGCTCCGGTAACATGATCCCGGCTTCGACATAATCGTCGAGGTTGAAGACCGCGACCGCGGGTTTGCGGATGGCGAAGGCGGGCGCGGCAACCACGGGCGGCAGCAGGCCTTCGAAACGCTCGCCTGTTGCGGGGAGTTCGGCGGAGACACGCGGATTGCCGGGATGAACCTCGGCGCCGACATGATGGGCGACGAGACGGACACCCGCGCCATCGAGCGGCTGCCGTCGGCCCAGAAAAACTCACCCGTGCCGACCCCGCCCACGACGGTCCCAGGAACTGCGTCTTCCGCCTGAATGTTGACGTCGGTTGTAAAGGCGCCGAACGCGACGCCGCCGGTGCCGTAAATCAACAGGCGGTCCCACGCATAACCGGCGCGGGCTCTGATCGACCCCTGAATGTCGGACCGCACGAAGCCTCCCACGGTGCCACCCAAGGGGTTGCCGTATTCATCAGTGATCCCGCTAGGACCGACAAAGCCGACCCCCGCTTTCTTGTACAAATTAGTGCCGTCGAACGTGCCTTCGAGGCCGATCACCCATTGGTTGATCTGGCTGTTATAGCCAACATGGACGCCGCCGATCACGCCTTGCGCGACGTCCTCCAGCGGACCGGTGCCAATGAGGCCGCCGGGCGTGTGGTACGAGACATTGCCATCGTTGTCGCCCCAGGCGTAGCCGATCTGACCGCCGAGATAGGGGCCGGTCCGGGTGAACACCGGCACCGGAGGCCGTGGCGGCAAAGAGAAGGGCGATGAGGCACTGCCCGGAAACTGCGCGCTGAGCGAGCCAATGACAGAGAACGGCGCGCCATAGACGTGCGAGCCATACCCGAGGCCTGGGGTGCCATACGCGGTGTCATAAGCTTCCTCCGTGTGATAGGTATGGTCCAGGAGATTTGTGACATTGACCTGCGCCGTCATCTTCGTTTCGCCGATGTTGAAACTATAGGCGGCCATCAGATTGATGGTGGCGTAGGCCGGAAGCAGGGGCAGATAGGGCGCTAGATTCGTGCCCGTCGCCGAACTAGCATTAATCGGCTGCGAGCCGTGGTACAGGACGCCGCCGCCAATCTTCAAGCCCCTAAAAGTCTCGTCCTGGAATGCATAAGTGGTCCAGAAGTTACCCAAATTTCGTGGAATGCCCTCAAAACGCTGGCCGGGTAGTTGAGCGAATTGTGTACCACCTTGGGTGACGATAACATCCTGATTGGTATAGGCGACGGTCACACTCCAGCCGGGCAAAATCTCGCCCTGGATATCGACTTCCGGCCCCTTGCTGCGCGCCGCGCCGGTCACTAGGCTACAACTGCCGGGTCCGCCTCCGCCGCCTAAGCACTGGTGAAGCGGGTTTAGATCCGTCGTGGGGATGTTCGTCTCGGTCAGATCATAATAATCGGCGGTGGCACGCAGCTTCCCGTCGAAAAGCTCGAACTTGACACCGGCCTCGGCCTCCCGCGCGCTGGTCGGCGGAACCGGCGTATTGGGGTATGTAAAGCCGGTGTTAGCGAAAAAACCCTCGGTGTAAGTAGTGTAGAAGCTCACCCATGGTTCCGGCCGCCACAACAGGCCAAAGCGGGGCGTCAGAGCCTCTTGCGTGACCGCATTATTGACAGTCGTATTAACGGCGAAGGTCGGGGAGCCGTCTAGGCCGCCACCCTCGCGGATATATTGGTATCTCGCTCCCGCCAAAACAAAGAAATTATCAGGCAGTTTGATCTGGTCTTGTGCATAGAGACCGGCGGTGTCCTGGGGGGTAAAACTCTCTAGGCCGGGTACCAGGGGAGTTATACCAAGTCCTCATGAGCATGACCGGTTCGCCCATTGGCGGGTTCCGATGGACATAATGAGCCATGGCTGGTC
>DATJLX010000213.1:0-15137 GCA_035509135.1 Methylocella sp. | reverse complement strand
CGTTCGCCTCGATGGCAAAGACGGAAGGACAGAAATCCTTAGTCCAATGCGCAAATTTTCAAAGCAGTTTTGGAAAAAAGAGCTTGGTCACCCGCCGCGCTCCGGTCTCTCAGGGCCGGCACCACGGGAAAACGGGACCAGCCTCTGCCCATGCACGGCCGCTTAAGGCACGCGAGACCCCTTAGGCAGCGTGCAAAGGATCAAATTGCCTCGGTGATCCATTTTTTCAACTCACCTTTCGGCGCGGCGCCAACCTTGGTGGACGCCATCTTGCCGTCCTTGAACAGCATCAGCGTAGGTATGCTGCGAATGCCATAGGTTCCAGCAACACCCGGGTTCTCGTCGACGTTCAGCTTGGCGATGGTAACCTTGCCCTGCATTTCCGTCGCGATTTCCTCGAGCGCGGGCGCGATCATTTTGCACGGACCACACCATTCGGCCCAGAAATCAACAACAACCGGTCCGCTCGCGCCCACGACTTCGGATTTAAAATTGGTATCCGTGACTTTGACAGTGGACATGGTCTTCTCTCGCGAATCAGGGGCGCGGGGGCTCCCCGCTTGTACTCGGCAAGTTAAGGAGCCGAAGGGCCTGCGTCAAGGCGTCCAGCCGTGCATCGGCAGTGGCTCACGTCATTCAGCGGCGAGATCCTCTTGGTCAAGGCTTGCCAGCGCCGCGTCCAAATCCGCGATGAGATCCACAGCATCCTCAAGCCCGACCGAAAGGCGCAAAAGCCCCTCCCCCACGCCCAAGGCGGCGCGTGCCTCCGGCGTCAGCCTTTGATGCGTGGTCGTGGCCGGATGGGTGATGAGGCTTTTCGCGTCGCCGAGATTGTTGGCAATGGTGATGAGGGAAAGCTGATTGCCGACCGCAAAGGCTGCTTGCTTGCCGCCCACGACGTCGAAGGCAACGAGAGTGCCGCCGCTCGCCATTTGCCGCTTGACGATCTCGGCCTGGGGATGATCCGGCCGGCCAGGGTAGCGAACCCGGGCAATATGACGGTGGCTGCTCAGGAATTCCGCGATCCTTGCGGCGCTCTCGGCCTGCTGTCGAACCCGCAGGGCAAGGGTTTCAAGCGATTTCAGGAGAATCCAGGCATTGAAAGGCGACAAGCACGGGCCGGTCTGCTTATAGAAATTGTGAATCTCGTTTTCGATCAGCTCGCGGCCGCCTAGAATGACGCCACCGAGACACCGGCCCTGCCCGTCAATATGTTTGGTCGCCGAATAGACGACGCAATCGGCGCCAAGCTTCAGCGGCTTTTGCAGGACCGGCGTCGCAAAGACGTTGTCGACGACAAGGCGCGCGCCCTGCTCATGGGCGATGGCCGAGATCGCTGCGATATCATAGACTTCGAGACAAGGATTGGTCGGCGATTCGAGGAACAGGAGCTTTGTTTCGGGCCGCATCGCCGCCCGCCATTGGCCAAGATCACTGCCGTCGACAAGGGTTGACGCGACGCCGAAGCGGGGCAGCAACTCCTCGACCACAAAAAGACACGCGCCAAACATGGCTCTCGCCGCGACCACATGATCACCTGCCTTGAGCTGAGCCATGAGCGCCGTGGTGACCGCGGCCATGCCGCTCGCCGTCGCGCGCGCCGCGTCGGCACCCTCGAGCAAGGCCATCCGCTGCTCGAACATGTCGACGGTGGGATTGGCATAACGGGAATAGACATAGCCCGGCTCGGCGCCTTTCATCCGTGCCTCGGCCGTCTCCATATCCGGGTAAGCGTAGGCCTGGGTCAGGAACAAGGCTTCGGAGACTTCGCCAAACGGCGAACGGGCGGTGCCGCCATGGACAAGCTGAGTCGCCGGATGCAGGGTTTTCATGTCAGGCCTTGGCCTGCGAGCGTTCATCCCGGTCTTCTCCTTGTCGCGGCCTGGCGGGGGAATCGGCCGCTCGGCCTGCGAGCCAAACCGGGCCCCAGTGACCATTATCTTCTGCGACTTTGACTGTTTACCTATGTGAGAAAAAAATCTCAAGCCAATCCGTGGATAGCGGGGACTTTAAATCAAACCCTTTACCGGGCAGGTCATTTTATTCGACGCACGATTCTTTTCATTCTAAAACTCTGCGGAAATTTCCGCCAACGAGCGAGGCGTGCGAGAACATCATGTCCGTCGAATTGTTCTCCCTTCTCGCCAAGTTGGAGCACGGTAGGGATGACGCGCCGCTTTTGAGCTCGAATGATTTTGGCAATCAGTTCGGCTTGCTCCCGCGCGAGAAAATTGAACTCATGGTCCGGCGCGGGATGATTGCGAGCCCGGAAGTCGAAGATTCCCAGTTTCAGCCCGCGAGCCTCGACTTGCGCTTGGGCAGCCGCGCTTTCCGCGTCCGAGCCAGCTTCTTACCTGGTAAGGACCTTTCGGTTCGCGAACGCCTCGATGCTCTCACAAGCGCCGATGACGAAATCGGCCTCGAAGGCAAAGGTGCCGTGTTGGAGCGCGGCTACGTCTATGTCATCCCGCTGATCGAACATTTGAAGCTACCGGACAGTATTTCGGCGGTCGCGAACCCCAAAAGCTCGACAGGGCGTCTGGATATTTTCACCCGTCTAATTACTGACCGGTCGGATGTCTTCGACCGCGTGGCGCGCGGCTATGAAGGACCTCTCTATGCCGAAGTCTCACCGCGCAGCTTCAGCGTGCGGGTGCGCAAAAACACGAAGCTCAATCAAATCCGTTTCCGCAGGGGCAACGAATTGAGCATAAAGGAAAAGGAGCTCCGTGAACGCCACGGAAAAACCCCGCTCGTCCAGGGCGATTTGGAACTGCGGCGAGGCGGCCTCGTGCTGCGGGTTGGCTTGAGCGCCGATGCCGCAGATGGAATCATCGGCTATAAGGCGCAGAAACACGCCGATATTCTGGATGTGGATCGAACTGACTATAAAATTGATGATTATTGGGTCGAGGTCCGAGCCCGGCCGGATAAAAGGCTGATCCTCGATCCGGACGAGTTTTATATCCTCGCTTCCCGGGAGCGGCTGCAAATCCCGCCTGATCTCGCGGCCGAAATGGTGCCGATCGACCCCGCCATGGGCGAATTCCGCGTGCATTACGCGGGCTTTTTCGATCCAGGCTTCGGCATTGGGGCAAACCAGCGTCCTTCCGCCCGCGCCGTTCTCGAAGTCCGAAGTTACGAGGTGCCCTTTTTCCTGGAGGACGGGCAAGTGATCGGCCGCCTCGTCTATGAGAAAATGGCCGGTACTCCGCACCTTCTCTATGGCGCTGGCTTAGTCTCGAATTACCAGGGCCAGGGGCTCAAGCTGTCGAAACATTTCCGGATGGATTAGCGCGTTATTCAAATGGGCTGTGGAGCTTCCGGATAAGACAATACCGCGCAACGCGTGACAGAAACGCAATCCCGCGCTATTTTCCCCAGCGAGGCACAATCAAGCAGAGTGAATATGCAAGAGCCCAGGCGGATTGCATGACGGCGGAAGCCGAAATCGAACTTAAATTTCTGTTCGCGGAAAAAGATTCGACCAAAATCAAGGCCCTGGTTTCAGCGGCCGCCGGAGCAAAAAAGCCCGCCCATCAGCGGCTTCGCGCGGTCTATTTTGATACGCCCGATAGCGACCTGTGGAAGCACAGGTTCATTCTGCGGGTGCGCGCAACCGGGAAGAGCCACATCCAAACAATCAAGCAGCTGCAGGCCTCCAGCGTCCATCGCGGCGAATGGGAAACGGAAATCGGCAAGCTCGAACCCGATTTGGACCTTATCACAGATACGCCTCTTGCGTGTCTCGCAGCCAAACCTTCCATTCGCCAGGCCTTGCGTCCCGCCTTCGAAGTGAATGTCGAGCGCACCTCCTATTGTCTCGAGGCCGGCGGCGCCGTGATCGAAGCGTCCCTCGACCGCGGCACGATCGAAGCGAATGGCGATAAGCTCAGTGTGCGCGAACTCGAGCTCGAATTGAAAAGCGGCAGCGAGCAAGCCTTATACAACCTTGCCCGCGCCTTTGTCGCGCAGGCGCCACTCAGTCTAAGCCCGATCTCCAAAGCCGAACGCGGCCATCGTCTCGCCGAGGGCAGCTGGGGCCATCCGGCGAAAGGTTCAAAGCCGCGCCTCGCCAAGGACATGACATGTGAGGAAGCGTTTAGGGAAATCTGCCGTACCTGTCTGCACGATTTTCATTTGAATATGCTTGGCTTGGAAACGCTCGACGATACCGAGGCCGTGCATCAAGGACGCGTCGCGATCCGGCGCCTTCGCGCTGCGATAATGCTTTTTAAGCCGATGGTGTTTGATCTTAACTACCGGAAAATTCGCGACGGGCTGAAGTGGCTTGCTGGGTCGTTTGGGGTGGCGCGAGATCTGGATGTTTTACGGGAGAAATTGTTACCGCGGATCGCGTCGGAGCCGGTGGCCGCGCTGATGAGAGATCTCGCCAGCCGTTGTGAAGCCTCGCGTCTGCGCGCCAGGCAGGCCGCCGTCGAAGCCTTGAACAGCGAACGAGGGCGGACCTTGCTGCTCAATCTCGCGGTATGGATCGAGGATGGCAAGTGGCATCAGCAATTTTCCGATATCGCCTTCGAACCCATACAAAACTTTGCAGGCCGCCGCCTAAAAAAGCGCCATAAGAGACTCGTAAGACATGGTGTGGATCTCGCCGAACTCGCTCCTGGCCCGCGCCATAAAGTTCGCATAGATGCGAAAGAGATGCGCTATATGATGGAATTCTTTGTCGATGTGCCAGGCGTTGCTAAGGATCATAAGCACTTAAACAAGCTTATCGATTGCTGCGAAAAGTTGCAGACGGCGCTTGGTGTGATCCGCGACGAGGAGGCCATGGCCGAATTGATGGAACACGAGATTGGCGGGGATACCGCTGCTGCCAATGAAAGCGCCAAGACCGCAATCTTGGCCCCCGCTTTCTTCTGGCGAGAGAAGGCTGGCACGGAAGGGGAACTCAAAAAAGCGTTGCGCGCCTATTCGCAATTGACCAAGATCGACGCGTTTTGGGATTAGCCCCAAACGACCCCAGCAGACAAGACTTGATGCCGTGGATGGTCTCTTGAAGAAGGGCGGCTCATCGAAGGGTTTGGCGCACGGCAAAAAACAAGGCTGGTGCCGGCCGTGCGTCACGGCTCTTGACAGTAAGGAACGAACCAGCAATTTCAACGATCATGCTGCAACGCACAGTGATTGTCTGCTTGCCTAAGCTTAACCAAAGCGCAACCTGAGATGTGGAAATTGCGTCCCGGCACCGCCACGACCGTACAGCCTTTGGTGCCAAAGGGGCTGCGAATTTACGCGGTCGGCGACATCCACGGCCGGGCTGATTTGCTCAAATCATTGTTTTCGCGGATCGATGAGGATCTCAAAGAGCACCCTATCGCCGAAACCCATCAAATATTTCTTGGCGACTATATCGACCGGGGACAGAATTCAGCGGCTGTTTTTGACCTGTTGATCGAACGCGCCAGCATTCATCCTATGACGTGTCTCAAGGGCAATCATGAAATCTATCTTTTGGAATTTCTCGAAAATCCACGCATTCTTGGTGCTTGGGCGCAATATGGCGCCTTGCCAACCCTCGCCTCATACGGGTTGACGCCATCCCTCAATGCTAATCCCAAGGAACAAGAGGAGCTTGCCGTTGGCCTCTTCAACGCCATGCCGCCGAGCCATGGTCAATTTCTTGCCGGATTGAAACCGTGTTTTACCCGTGGGGATTTTTTCTTCGTGCATGCGGGCGTCCGGCCAGGAACACCCCTATCGCGCCAACGCGAGGAGGATCTGCTTTGGATAAGAGAGGATTTCTTGTTGCATGAAGAACCCTTCGAAAAAATTATCGTGCATGGCCATACGCCAGTCAGGGTACCGGACGTACGAAAGAACCGCATCAACATTGATACGGGTGCCTATGCGACCGGCCGCTTGACCTGTCTGAAACTGGAGCACGATCAGATCCTCTTCATTTAGACATGATCCGATTTCGGTGAGCCGGATCCGGCTCTCAAACACCGGTTCTGGACAATTTCCACGATGCGAACGGACTATTGCCGTCTGGAACAAAGTCTTGACGGCTGATCCGCTCCGCTCCATTCGATGCTTTTCTTGAAAGACAAAACACATGTCCTTGTTGGCAACCCCACAGTGGCGCTCTGCCCTCCTCTTTTTGGGCATTGTTCTGGGATTTGTTCCTTCCCCGGCACCCGTAAGATTGCGCTACGGGCTCCTGGCCCTTGGCATTGCGCTTGGGCTTTCCGGTGTCTGGCTGTCGCTTTCAGACCTGCTGAGCCCAAAATCCACCGGCCTTCCATTTGATCGCAACGGCGCCACCGCTCACCGGCCATTGGCGGTTCTGGCCGCGGAAATCGGCGTGATACGGGGTGATCTATGGGCCAAGGCCGCGTTCACGGGAGCGCGTTTCCTCTGGACCGATCGGCCGGCAAACCTTAATCAAAGCGATTTAAACCTGCTTGCGCGGGTTAGAAGCAACGCAGAGACGGCACTGGCTCTCGCGCCAATCAACGGGACGGCATGGCTCTTTTTGGCCAAACTTCCGGCCATCTCACCGGACGCCGAGAGCCGCATCGGCACGCTTCTTGAAATGTCCTATTTCACGGCACCGAGTGCGCCGGACCTTGCTCCCTGGCGCCTCCAACGGGCGGCAGCCTCGAGCGCCTTGGCGGACAAGGATATCCAAGCCTTCGTTAAAAGTGATCTTCGTGAGATGTTGAACAGGCGGCCGGACTTTCAACAAGCCATTCTCGCTGCCTATCGCACAGCCTGGCCACAGAATCAGCCTATTTTCGAATCGCTTGTTGCCGACATTGATCCCGGTCTGGCTCAGTTGCTTCGCTCAAGTCAGACGAAATGAATGTCCCTCGCACGGTGTTAAAAAGTGATTCATCGTTCTTGATTTCGACATGCTCCAACCCTCTGAGTCGGAGCGATTGCTTTTTGATCAGACATGTCCATCTGAGCGGGAAGCGCTCTGGCGCATTTGAAATGGAGCCGGGCAACCGGCATTAAATTCGCTTAGCCCAAAAGCCCAACCGAAATCATCTCGTCACGCGAATTCCGTATAAGCCGAAGGCAGCAACAATGAAGAAGATTAAAGTTGAAAATCCGATTGTCGAGCTCGACGGCGATGAAATGACAAGGATCATCTGGCATTACATACGCGACAAGCTGATTTATCCCTACCTCGATATTAGGCTTGAATATTATGATCTTTCAATCGAAAACCGGGACAAGACGAACGATCAGGTTACCGTGGACGCCGCCAACGCCATCAAAAAGCAAGGCGTCGGCGTCAAATGCGCCACCATCACGCCTGACGAGGCGCGGGTGGAGGAATTCAAGCTGAAGCAAATGTGGAAATCGCCGAATGGTACGATTCGCAATATTCTCGGCGGCGTGATCTTCCGCGAACCCATTATTTGCCAGAACGTTCCCCGTCTGGTTCCCGGCTGGACACGGCCTATTGTCATTGGCCGCCATGCCTTCGGCGACCAATATGCCGCGACCGATTTCAAGGTTCCCGGGAAGGGCCGTGTCGTCATCCGCTTCGAAGGCGACGACGGCACGATCATCGAACGCAAAGTCTACGATTATCCAGGCCCGGGGGTTTCCTTGTCGATGTATAATCTCGACGAGTCGATCCGCGATTTTGCCCGCGCTTCGATGAATTATGGGCTCGCCCGCAAATATCCCGTCTATCTTTCCACCAAAAATACCATTCTCAAAGCCTATGATGGCCGCTTTAAGGATCTGTTCCAGGAGGTTTACGAAACCGAATTCAAACCCGCTTTTGGCGAGGCCGGGCTTACCTATGAACACCGCCTGATCGACGACATGGTGGCATCTTCTCTCAAATGGTCCGGCGGCTATGTCTGGGCCTGCAAGAACTATGACGGCGACGTCCAGTCCGACACCGTCGCGCAGGGCTTTGGGTCGCTCGGCCTGATGACCTCGGTGCTCATGAGCCCGGACGGCAAAACGGTCGAAGCCGAGGCCGCGCATGGCACCGTGACCCGGCATTACCGGGAGCATCAAAAAGGAAAGGAAACATCGACCAATTCGATTGCTTCGATTTTTGCCTGGACGCGCGCCCTGGCGCATCGCGCGAAACTCGACGGCAATGCCGAACTCGCGGTCTTCGCGGAGACGCTTGAGACGTGCTGCGTCGCAACGGTCGAGGCCGGCTATATGACAAAGGATCTCGCGCTTCTGATCGGCGCCGATCAGCGTTGGCTTTCGACGACCGGTTTCCTTGACAAGATCAATGAAAATTTGCGCGCCCGCGTGAGTGCCGAATAGGAATATTTGACGCGGGATGATCCATCCTTCTCTATGAGCTGTGATCTTTGAAGACTCTTTTTACAACGGCGTTTCGGTCCGGTGATTATGATGCGAGTCCTTCTCGTTGCCATTTGCCCCTTCTGGCTTTTGTTATCCGGTGGTCTTCTTCCCGCTTTTGGACAAGAAAGGATCGTCAACATCTATGGGTGGGGCGATTACATCGATCCCAGAGTCATCGAGGACTTCACCAAGGAGACCGGGATCAAGGTTGCCTATGATGCCTATGACTCGGACGAGATTTTGCAATCGCGGCTTGCGACGGGCAAGACCGGCTTTGACGTTGTGATTGTCTCCAGCGGCGTTTTGCAACGGCAGATCGCGGCTGGGCTTTACCTCAGACTCGACAAAAGCAAACTTCCAAATATCAAGACTCTTTGGCCGGAAGTCATGACGCGTCTTGCGGTCCATGATCCCGGCAATCAATTCGCGGTCAACTATATGTGGTTTACGCTAGGTCTTGCGTACAACGTCGAGAAGGCCAGGGAAATCGCGGGTGTCCCGCCAGCCGATCTGTCGCTCGCGGCTTCGGCTGCTTCGCCCCCGGCTCCCTTGCTCAACTCTTGGAATATCCTTTTTAAACTGGAAAATTTGAAGAAATTTTCCAGTTGCGGCGTTGATGTTCTGGATAGCCCCGCTGAGGTGTTCGCGATCGCGCTGCAATATTTGCGGCTTGACCCCGCATCAAGCCGCCCGATCGATCTCAAGCGCGCCGCCGATCTCTTGAGTAGCATCCAGCGGGACGTAAAAAAATTCGAGTCCACCGAATATGCCGATGCCTTGGCCAATGGCGACATTTGCCTTGCCGTGGGCTATTCTGGAGAGAGCTTTCACGCGCGTGACCGGGCCCACGAGTCGGGAAACGGAATTGAAGTCAATTATGCCATTCCCAAGGAAGGCGCTCCGATCGTGCTCGACAATCTCGCCATTCCCAAGGATGCCCCTCATGTCGAGGAAGCCTATGCCTTTATCGACTACCTCCTACGGCCTAGGATCGCCGCCCGCAATACGAATTTCACCCATCTCGCCAATGGGGTCCTCGCATCGCAACCCTTGATCGACAAGACCATCTCCGGCAATCCGTCGATTTACCCCGACGCCGATGTTATGCAACGGCTCTTCGCCCTTGGAAACCATGACCCGGCGACGCAAAAGGCGCTCGTTCGCGAATGGGCCCGGATAAAAGCGGGGGGCAGGGAGCCCCACTAAGGATCCGTTACGGACTTCGCTACGGCTATTTCCAGGTGCGCGGTTTTCTATCCTTCCGGCCGGTGAAAAAGCGCCGGATGAGCAAGGGTTTCAATCAATGAGTCCTGATCGGCCCTCCATAAGCCGACCTCTCATGAATCACGCAAACCCTCCTCCCTTGGGAATCCAAAAAACTCGCCTAGCAGTCTTCACGACGGCTATGTTTCGGGGGTGTGGGTGCTTCGCGTTCCAGCCATCCCTTTCGGCCGACTGAGAAACGCCCTCAATCGCGAGCGTAAGGGCTGGGAGGCGGCAGCCTTGATCCAGCGCGGCGAAGTTCTCGATGTTAGGAACGGCCTTCTCGGTTTTTCTTAAGGACCCAACTTACACAAGCAGTGTTGCACGGATATCCAAGGCCGCGTATTTGGCCTAGGGCAAAAGCGGCGCTTCATCGTGTTCGCCAGCTATGGGACTAAACAGGGAACGTTCATTCATTTGCCCCGGATGGGTTGGCTTGGATGGGTTGGCTTGGCTTGCTGGGGTTTGATGACGGGTAGCGAAAGCGATGAAGATTCTAGCGGGCAACTCAAATAGGGCGCTGACGGAGGCTATCGCGGCCTATCTCGGCGTTCCCTTGACCAAATGCCAGGTTCGCCGTTTCGCCGATATGGAGATTTTCGTCGAGATTCAGGAAAATGTGCGCGGCCAAGATGCTTTCATTGTTCAATCGACGTCCTATCCGGCGAACGATCATTTGATGGAAGTGCTGATCATGACCGACGCGTTGCGGCGCGCCTCGGCACGGCGCATTACCGCCGTGATCCCTTACTTCGGCTATGCAAGGCAGGACCGCAAGCCCGGGCCACGCACGCCCATTTCAGCCAAGCTCGTTGCCAACCTCATTACCCGGGCTGGGGCCGACCGTGTACTGACGGTCGATCTTCATGCTGGCCAAATTCAAGGTTTCTTCGATATCCCGACCGACAATCTCTATGCCGCACCCGTGCTTGTCCGGGATATCAAGGAACAGCTGGAACTCCATAATGTCATGGTGGTGTCCCCCGACGTGGGCGGGGTTGTCCGCGCCCGCGCCTTGGCGAAGCGCATCGACGCGCCGCTTGCCATTGTCGACAAGCGGCGCGAACGCGCGGGGGATTCAGAAGTGATGAATATCATCGGAGACGTTTCCGGAAAGAGCTGCATTCTGGTCGATGATATCGTCGATTCAGGAGGCACATTGTGCAACGCCGCCGATGCCTTGCTGAGCAAGGGCGCCCAGGAAGTCTACGCTTATATCACGCACGGCGTTTTGTCCGGTGGTGCAGTAGCCCGGATCGCTGCCTCACGTCTGAAGGAACTTGTTCTCACCGACACCATCCAAGCAACCGAGGCGATTCGGGTTTCCAACAATATCCGGGTTGTTTCGATCGCGCCTCTCATCGGCGAGGCGATCGCCCGGACCGCCAAGGAAGAGAGCGTATCAAGCCTTTTCGACTAATTAAGAAGGGTTCTGGTGGCGGCTTGGCGCGCGGCTCAGGCCTAACACAGGCGCTGGGGTCTACGACTGTGGGCGGGAACCTGATCAAGCCCAAAATAATTTCATTCTCCGCTGACGGATGGGCACAGGGGAAGACGTTCCATCAGCAGGGAGCACCGAACATGGCGAACAAAGAGAACATGGCTTTTTTTGATGGACTCTAGTTTTGACATTGACTAAAATATATCCAGTCTATAGATTTAATTAGTTTCATGACAGAAAAGGAATTTATATGCCTGACGCCTATGTCATTGAGATCGGCGGCTGCACTGCTGGAATCGTCGCCCGCGATTCGCAAAACCACAGCTTTCATTTTTTTTTCCGCGGTACGCGCCTTCAACATCATGGAAGGTCAATGTTTTTCCGACCCTCTGACGGCCGAGCGCATGGCCCGGATGCTTGCCAAACATGGAAGTTTGCCACGTGATCACGACTCGGGGCATCCCCGCCGCACTACCCTGCCCCGCCGTTTTGGTTAGAGTGTGCGCGCTCAAAACGGCCTAGCCCCGGTCCCTACGCTGGACCTTCGCAAGCGGGGAATTGAGGCAGCTGTCTCACCCGCCATCCAAGGACGCCCCAGACGCGCGATAAAAAGAATGAAGCCGACGCCAAGCACAAACCAGAAAGGCCGTACCGCATAGGAAAAATCGAGATTCGCGGCGAGCACTTGGATCAGGGGCGCATTATAGGAAAAGGCGTAGCAGACGGCCTCTCCAAGCGCCGTTGCAAGAGCAACCGCGAGGGCGAGCCCGCCCGTTTGTGAGGGCGAAAGATCGCCAAGCCGCCTCCGCGCTATCCGATAGCCCAGCAGAAGCGAAAAAACTCCCGCCATGATGATCGGCTGCGTGATGTCCAGCTTGGATTGCATGAAGAAATGCACCGTCGCCAAAATCGTTATCGCATAAACGAGCCGGTGCAAACGCAACCACCTCGCCGCTCCGAGCCATGCGATCATCCCGTCGGTGGACGTCACGCCGAGGAGGAAAAGCCCGCAAAAGGCCATAAAGCCAATGGTGAGATAAATCCGCAATATAATTTCAGACGCGACATGCGCCAAATCAAAATGTTGATTCATTATATAAAGCGAAAGATGCAGGAGCGCGTATGCCAGGACCGAAACGCCGAGAATGCGCCTGACCGCAATCAACTTGGGCCAGCGCAACGCCAACTTCAACGGCGTCACCGCCAAGGTCGCCGCAAGGAGACGGATCGCCCAAAGTCCAGACTGATGAATAGCCTCCACGACCGGCCGCTCGCCGAGCCAGCCCCACCGCGCCTCGATCGGGATCCAAAGCGCTGGCACAAGGACAACCGCCAGGGCGGCACATTTAAGCGGAGCGAAACGCCCTGTACGGTCGGTCCATGGCAACATTTCGTTACTCCGGAAAACCCTGATCGGGAGCTCAGTGCCATCACCAAAACACAAACTCGTGGCTTTCCGTCTAAAGTCCGTTGGCGCAAAGAGGCGTGGCCTCGGCTTCCGTTTATCATACGATGCCTGGCCGCAAGATGTTTCCAGGAACGACGGCGGTTTTGGTTCAAGAATTCGTGAGCAAGGAATACCGTTTCGCTTTAGTCTTGCCGCATTGCATGAATATTCGGCCACAAATCGACAGGTTTTTTTGCGATTTAGAGCATGTCGCCAATTGCGCAAACTTGCTCCTTAAGCCGCGATGTCCGGAGCAACTTTATCCCATGCGGCCTATGCTCAAGCGCCACTCGATAGCTTGGGCAGGTTTGTCCGCCGTGACTCTAGGAGTCGGGTTTTCTGGCTGCACGGTGGGACCGGATTATTGGCGGCCAGCCGCGCCGGAACCAGCCACTTATAAAGAGATCAAGGGTTGGAAGCGCGCGACCCCCATCGATGATCGCGACCGTGGCTTCTGGTGGACAGTCTTCAAGGATCCAAAACTCGACAGTTTCGAACCGCAAGTCGAACTCTCCAACCAGACCGTCGCCGCCGCCGAGGCCGCCTACCGGCAATCGCTTGCCATCATCAAGGAAGCGCAGGCCGGTCTGTTTCCAACTGTTACCGTGAATTACAATGTGACCGGCTCGCATGCCGGGGTATCGGTGGGCGGTGGCAGCAACGGCGTTTCGAGCACCACCGTGATCTCGACGCTTGCCGCCAACGGCAGCTGGACCCTCGATCTATGGGGCCAAATCCGCCGCACGGTGGAAAGTGATATCGCCGGCGCCCAGGTCACCAATGCTCAACTCGCCGATGCCAAACTCTCCACCCAGTCGCTCCTCGCCACCGCCTACTACAATCTCCGAGCGGCGGATGCGCTGGAGAAGCTGCTCAATGAAACGGTCGTGGCCTATAAGAAGACCTTGGTAATCACCGAAAATCAATATAAAGCGGGCACCGTCTCGATGGCCGATGTCGCCACCGCGCGCGCGCAGGTTCTGACGACTGAGTCATCGGCGATCAATGTCGGCATCGAGCGAGCGCAGTTCGAACATGCGATCGCGGTCTTGATGGGCAAGTTGCCAGAGGAATTAACGATCAAACCGATCCCACTTGGCTACCGGATTCCCGATATTCCGGTGAGCGTGCCGTCGAGTCTGCTTGAGCGGCGGCCGGACATCGCGGCGGCTGAGCGGAACATTCAGCAAGAAAACGCCCTGATCGGCGCCGCCATTGCTCTTTATTATCCGACTGTAAGCCTGTCCGGCATGTTCGGTTTCACCGGAACCGGCGCGCTCGCGCTCTCGCTTGCCAATGAAGTCTGGACGGTCGGTGCCGCCGCAGTTCAGCCCGCTTTCGATGCCGATCTGCGCGACTCGCAAGTCGAGGCCGCGGCCGCGGCCTATTATCAAAGCGTCGCCACCTACCGGCAGACCGTGTTGACGGCATTCCAGCAGGTGGAAGACCAGCTCGCCGCCATTCGCATCCTGGCCCGCCAGCAGAAGGTCGCCGACGACGCCGTCAAGGCGGCGCAAGAAGAAGTCGATGTTCTGCTCAATCAATATCAGGCGGGCACAGTCGCCTTCACGGCCGTCGTCGTCGGTCAAGCCATGCTGCTGGCCGACCAGGAGTCTTCACTCACGGTGCGGCAAAACAGATTTCTGGCCGCCGTCGCGCTGATCGAGGCCCTCGGCGGAGGCTGGGACAGCACGCTGCTGCCAGGCAGCGCCGCACTCGAACATATCAATCCCATCATTCCCAGGCTTTAGAGGATAGTTCGCGGCTTTGCGCAGAGCTGATTTTTCTCATGCAACATGAAAATCCCGCAGTTCCGTGATCTTGATGCCCCCGCCTCTTGATTGGAGCCATTGCGGCACTGAAGCTATAAGACGAGCGAAACAAGAGAACAGGAATATTACGAAATGTTCATGTCACGGACCATGAGCTGTAATCCGCGCCGTGAAGAATGATCGGCTGGTTCCACCCCAAATGCTGAAATAATAGGCACCGGATGCTAAAACATGGATGACAGGACCCATGGGGCGAGATCAGGGGCCCAGGATGATCGATTCCTGCGCGATGGCACCGCCTTTCACGATGATCCGGGCAAACTCCCTGATGTGAAGGCGAAGCCACGGCCGTGGCTGCGTCCGGTCTTTCTGCTTGGCATTGCGATTTTACTCGGACTTGGTGTTTACAGGGTCTCAACGGCGCTTCATGCGCCCAAAGAGCCCCGCGCCAACCTGCAAACAGCGCCACAGCCGGTTGGCGTGGCCACCATAGGAACCGGTGATATCAAGATCGTTGTGACGGCCCTCGGCACGGTGACGCCGATTGCGACCGTGACGGTGAAGACCCAGGTCAATGGTCAGCTATTGGAAGTCGGGTTCAAGGAAGGGCAATGGGTCAAGAAAGGCGATTTTCTGGCGCAGATCGATCCGCGCCCGTTCCAATTGGCCGAGGCGCAATACGAGGGGCAGCTTGTGCACGACCAGGGGCTCCTCGACCAAGCAAAAATGGATCTTGCCCGCTATCAAACCCTCGTCAAGCAGAACTCGATCGCGCGTCAACAAGCCGAAGACCAAATCTATCTTGTCAAGCAGTACGAGGGTTCGGTCAAGCTGGATCAGGCTCAGATCGACAATCAAAAGCTGAACTTGATCTATGCGCACATCGTTTCGCCCG
>DATJLX010000212.1:0-12084 GCA_035509135.1 Methylocella sp. | reverse complement strand
CCCGGCCTCCTGTCTTTTACAAACTCTCAACGGATTCCGGGTAATTTTGTTTCCCCAAGAAATCTTTTCGCAACTCACGAAAGGTCAGGTGTCGCGTGCGCCACGATCACGAAATCTACCCCGCCGCGGCCTTCGTGATTTGGGCCGTCTCGATCTGCTTCGTCATTCTCTATTATGGCTGAGCGTTCATTTGGGGCGGGGTTGATCGAAAACGCCCCTTGGCATTTTCGAAACGGGCTGCCGCGGCCATTCAAACGAAGTCCGGTTTGATCGACGGCTTGCGGTCCATCCAGCCTGGAACCGGCAGATTTTTCGAGCGCAGAAAGTCCGGGTTGAAGAGTTTCGTTTGATAGCGCGCGCCGGAATCTGCGAGGATGGTCACGATGGTGTGGCCAGGTCCGAGTTCCTTGGCGAGCCGGATGGCTCCCGCGACATTGATTCCCGACGAGCCGCCGAGCAGCAGGCCCTCGTGCTCGGCAAGATCGAACACGATGGGCAAGGCTTCCTCATCCGGGATCTGATAGGCGAAGTCGATCGGAGCGTCCACGAGATTGGCGGTGATCCGGCCTTGCCCTATGCCCTCGGTGATCGAGGACCCTGAGGATTTCAACTCGCCGCTTGTGTAATAGGAATAAAGGGCCGCGCCCAAGGGATCGGCAAGCGCGATCTTGATGTTAGGGTTCTTGGCCTTGAGCGCCATGGCAACGCCGGCCAGCGTGCCGCCCGTTCCCACGGCGCAGGTGAACCCGTCGATCTTGCCGTCCGTCTGCGCCCAAATTTCGGGGCCGGTCGTCTCGAAGTGACCCCGGCGATTGGCGACATTATCAAACTGATTGGCCCAGATCGCGCCTGCCTTATACTCCTTGGCAAGCCGCGCGGCGAGCCGGCCTGAGAGCTTCACGTAATTATTGGGGTCGGCATAACCGACCGCTGGGACCTCGATCAATTCGGCGCCTTGCAGCCGCAGCAGGTCCTTCTTCTCCTGACTCTGGGTGTCGGGAATGACGATCACTGTCTTGTAGCCAAGGGCATTGGCAACCAGCGCGAGGCCAATCCCGGTATTGCCCGCAGTGCCTTCGACGATCAAGCCGCCGGGCCGCAAGATCCCCTGGGCGATCGCATCGTTGACAATGGCCAGCGCGGCGCGGTCTTTCACCGATCCGCCGGGGTTCATGAACTCCGCCTTGCCCAAGATCGCGCAGCCCGTCAGCTCCGACGCATGACGCAGCTTGATGAGAGGGGTGTTGCCGATCGCTTCGATGACATCCGCCGCAATGGTCATTTCCGTCCCAGGTCCTTGCCGTTACGAAGCGGTTTCAGGTTGAGCGGACCCACGCAACCATTTCGAAACCGCTCCCGCTCCAAAGTCTCGCTCTAAAGTATTGAGAGTATCGCCGGAGGGCGAACCCATGCCCGCTACGCCAGAAAATGCTCTCGCCAAACTATACGGGCTCGCGGCTCGGTCTGTCGAGCGCCCGACCTTTCCGCCGGCCAACCCTGCAATGCCATGAGCGCGCCCGCCAGAGAGTGAGGGTCACATCCGGGCATTCCGCTTTCCGCCGTGCGGCCAAGCGTCATGTCATTTCAAGCGTCATGTCATTTGATGGCGGCCTCGTAGCGTTCCGCGACATAGTCCCAATTCACGAGATTGTCGACGAAGGCCTTGAGATAATCCGGACGGCGATTGCGGTAATCGATGTAATAGGTATGTTCCCAAACATCGATGGTCAGTATTGGCACCGCCCCCTGGAGCAGCGGATTTTCGGCATTGCCGGTTTTCACAACGGCGATCTTGCCATCCTTGACCGCAAGCCAAGCCCAGCCGGAGCCGAACTGGGTTGTGCCCGCCTGCACCAGTTCCTCTTTGACCTTGTCGACCGAGCCAAAACTGTCGATGAGAGCTTTTTCGAGATTGCCTGGGACTTTGCCGCCACCATTCGGCTTGATTGATTTCCAATATTCCGAATGGTTATAATGCTGTGCCGCATTATTGAACAGCGGGACATTTTTGCCATGCGTTTCCTTGACAATGTCTTCCAAGGACTTGCCTTCGAGACCACTGTCCTTCAAAAGATTATTGGCCGTGTTCACATAGGCCGCATGGTGCTTGTCGTGATGAAACTCGAGCGTCTCCTTGGAAAGATAGGGCTGGAGCGCTTCGTAAGGATAGGGAAGATCGGGCAGGGTAAATGCCATCTGAGACTCCTCGTCAAAATTCTGGCCGCTCGGTGAGGCGAAGGCCTCCTGCGGGAGCTGCATAAGTAAACGGCCTTGTGCGATGCGGCAACCGTTTCGGCGAGAGGAAGTTCCCGGTTTTCAATTGTGATTTGGCCGCTTGCGCGGTAACTAAAGCCAATGAGGGGGCAACGAAATCGGACCTCGGCCGGCGGATCGGCGGATGTCCATCCATGAGCAAAAGCGTAGGCTCGCGGGCAGAGGCGTGGATAAAATGAGCTTTTTGGTCCTTGCTCTGGGAATTTTCCTTTTGCTGTGCGGCGCCTACGCGATCCCCACGGGCTACAACATCATTGATGTCGAGCGCGGCTGGGCAAGCTTTATCGCCGGATCCGTGGCCTTCTCCTGCGGCATTGTGACGCTTGCGCTTGGCTTGATCTTGCACAGGCTTTCGAGCCTGCACCGCCTCCTCACATCTGAGAAAGGACTCATGCCGCCGGAGCGCGCGCTTTCTTCGGGCATCCCGCCTGAACCATCGATGCCGCCCGCCGCTGTCCCGCCTTTGGCAGCCGCACCCCCGCAAGCCGCCAGCTTTCGAAATTGGCCGCAACGCCCGGTGCGCTCCCATCTGGCGGCCGCGCGCAACTTCTTGAAATCCCGCAAGACCGTGCTGCCCACGGTGAGAGGCCCCTCCGAAACGGATTACGCGCCGCAGAAAGCTCCCCCTCTTTCGCGCAATGGCTGGAAAACAGCGCAAACCACGGCGGAGCCGCCGTTTGAGCCGGGATTTGACTTGCCGGTCGAGGTGCCGGTCACCAGGGCGAAGGACCAGGCGGACATCCCCTACGCATTCGCGCCGGAGGAAGAAGCGGACCGCGCATGGCACATCGACGACGAGCCAGGACTCTTCGATGAGGACCAAACAGAAAAGCCGCAGACCGGACCGCCCCACCGTGAAGGGTACGGCCATCCTGAAGAGGCCAAGGCGCACTTTGAACCGGGCATAAATTGGCCGCCTGAAACCGTTTCGATTGAGACCATCATCGAGGAGGAGCTTTTCAGCGAGCAGGACCCGGCGCTGGAGTCACGAAGCGAGGACGGGGAGCCTTCGCCCGAGGTGATCGAACAGGCGAGCCGGGAGATCACGCCGCCTGTCGAGGAGGAAAACTCCGTGACCGGCGCTGTGCCGGAACCGCCCTCGGAACCATCCCCCTCCATCTCAGGAGCCGGCCAAGGGGAGCTTGCCATCGTTGGCCAGTATGAATCGGCGGGGACTTCTTACGTGATGTATTCGGATGGGTCCATCGAAGCGCGGACCGCACATGCGGTGTTTCACTTTAAATCCATGGCTGAACTCAAAACGTTTCTCGAATCGGACGCGCAAAACTCCCAAGGGTAGGCAGCTCAGCCGCCGCCCGTGAATCCTCCTTCGACACAGGTGATGGCGAAAGCGTATTGCAGCGCCACATCGTCCAGATGGTCGAGGCGCCCCGGGGCACCACCATGCCCGGCGCCCATGTTGGTCTTGAGGAGAATGGGCGCCGAGCCCGTCGTCATGGCGCGTAGCTTCGTGACCCATTTCAGAGGCTCCCAATAGGTCACACGCGGATCGGTCAGGCCGCCTAGCGCCAGAATGTGCGGGTAGGGTCTGGCTTCGACATTGTCATAGGGCGAATAGGCGCGCATGACCGCGAAGGCCTCGGGATCATCGATCGGATTGCCCCATTCAAGCCACTCCGGCGGCGTCAAGGGCAAACTCGCATCGAGCATCGTGTTCAAGACATCGACAAAAGGCACATCCGCGATGACACCCGCAAAGAGCTCGGGCGCAAGATTGACAGCGGCGCCCATGAGCATGCCGCCGGCGCTGCCGCCTTCCGCCACGATCCGCCCCGCCCGCGTGAAACCGGCGGCGATGAGATGGCGTGCCACGCTGATGAAATCGGTGAAGCTATTCCGCTTCTTGGCAAGTTTTCCGTCGGCGTACCAGTGCCAGCCCTTGTCGGTGCCGCCCCGAACATGCGCGATCGCATAGACGAAGCCGCGATCGACGAGGCTGAGACGAGACGCGGAGAAGGACGCTGGCACATGCGAGCCATAGGCGCCATAGCCGTAAAGGAGCAGGGGAGCGGATTGATCCAAGCGCAGATCCGCGCGGTAAAGGAGCGAGATGGGGATTTGCTCGCCGTCATCCGCGATGGCGAAAAGCCGCCGCGTCCCGTAGCGGGACGGATCATGACCCGAGGGAATGATCTGGCGCTTGCGGAGAACCCGCTCGCGCGTCGCAAGATTATAGTCATAGGTTTCCCACGGTGTCGTCATCGAGGAATAGGTGAATCTCAGCATTTCCGTCGCATAGTCCAAACGCTCTTCAAGGCCGAGCGAATAGGCTTCTTCCGCAAAGGCGATGGCATGCTCCTCGCCGCTGGCAAGATGCCGGATGACAATGCGCGGCAGACCCGCGTCGCGCTCGATGCGCACGAGATAATCGGGATAAACCGCGATTTTGATGATCAAACACCCGCGCCGGTGCGGGATTTCATCGATCCAGGAGGATTGGCCGGGGCTCGCCAGAGGCGTGCTCATGACTTTGAAGTCCTCGGCGCCGCCGGCATTGGTGCGGACAAAAAGCCGGTCGCCGTGATGTTCGACATCATAGTGCCGACCCGACGCGCGCGGCTCGACGAGGCGGGATTCCGCGCGGCCATCCGCGAGATCAATGAGATGGATTTCGGACGAATCGTGATCATCCACGCTCAGAATGGCAAAGCGCGCCGATTGACTGCGCCGGAGATGAATGAACAAGCCCGGATTGCGCGCCTCGAAGACGCGGACGTCGGCGGCGGGATCGCTGCCTATTCGGTGCCGGAATACCTCGGCAGGGCGGTGATTTTCATCGGTGCGCACGTAATAAAAACCGCGCGAATCCGCCATCCAAACGAGAGTGCCGTCGGTATCGGTGACGGCCTCCCGGCTGTCCGCCAGCTGACCAGAGCACGCGTGTGACGTGCCGATGTCGCGGATATGGATCGTATAAAGCTCCGAGCCCGTCTCGTCGGCGCTCCAAGCCAGCTTGGTGTGATCCGGGGAATGGCAGGCGGCCCCAATGTCAAAAAAGCTCGTGCCGCGGGCTTCCGTATCGCCGTCCAGAAGAATTTCGGCCGCTCCACCCGCCTGCTTGACGCGGCAAAAAAGCGGATGCTGTCCGCCCGCCTTATGGCAAGCATAATAGAGCCAGGGTCCATCCGGCTTGGGAACTTCGGCATCGTCTTCCTTGACCCGGGCGCGCATCTCCTTGAAGAGTGCGGCGCGCAAAGCTGCGGCCGGCGCGAGCATGGCCTCGGCATAGTCGTTTTCGGCATCGAGCACGGCCCGGACAGCGTCAGGCAAGGCGTCGGGATCGCGCAGGACCTCCTGCCAGTTCCCGGCCTTGAGCCACCCATAATCGTCACAAAGCGTGACCCCATGCAGATGGGTTTCCGTACGGCGCTTTTCGACCGGAGGCGGCACTTTCCGGCGAGCAAGGGAAGACAATTGAAGCTTCGGCATCCATCCAACTTTCTTGGGGGTGCCGGGCTTTACACTGCATAGGTCAGGCAAGGCCGGCACCATAGCCATAGCGTTATTCAGCTGCGGGCGCATCTTTCAACGCTTTTTTATTTAATTCAATAAAGTGTAGGCATTGCTACTTGCGGAAGTTCCGTGTTGCCCTTAGAAAGGGCAGAAGTTCTTGAAAGTTGATTCGCAAAAATCACTTAAAAGAGCTTTTGTCTGGCCGGTCTTCCCGCGATGGGTAGTTATAGGCCATCGCTATTTAGCCCGTATACTGCCGGTGACACCTTCTATTCGAGGATCTCGAACGTCATGAGCGAAGTCGCAAGTTCCAACAGTTATATCGAACTGGCCGCGGATATTGTTTCGGCATATGTCAGCAACAATTCGGTGCCGGCAAACGATCTGCCATCCTTGATCAGCGACGTGCATTCGGCATTGCTGCGTGTCACTTCGGGCACCGCGGTCGTGGTGCCCGAAACGCCAAAGCCCGCCGTGCCCGCCAAGAAATCGATCACGCGAGAATTTCTTGTCTGCCTGGAAGATGGGCGAAAATTCAAGTCGTTGAAGCGGCATCTGCGGACCCAATACAACATGTCCCCGGACGAATACCGCGAGAAATGGGGCCTCCCGCCCGATTATCCGATGGTGGCGCCGGATTACGCCAAGGCGCGTTCCAATCTTGCCAAGCAAATGGGTCTTGGCCAACAGCGCCGGCGCAAGAGATAAATGGGCCAGCGCCGTAACGAGCGACGAAACGCCGCCGCCGCACTTGGAAGGGTACCCATGGGCATTCCCTTCCGCAGCTTCAAGGTCGCTGCGCCGCCAGGGTCATCGCAGCCCGCCTTAAGGGCAAACTCCGGTCACGGACGGGCCGCGCCTTGCCGGCTTTGCCCCGGCCGTTAGAGGGCAGCGCGGGCGTCTTTCTTGATTCGCTCGACCATCGAACGGACGCCATTGGAGCGCTGCGGCGTCAGATGGGTCGAAAGACCGAGGCTCTCGAACAAGCCCTCGGCATCGATAGCAAGAATCCGCGAGGCCGTCTGGCCCGAATAAAGAGCCACCATGAGAGCCACCAGCCCGCGCACGATATGCGCATCGCTGTCGCCCTTTAAGTAGAGGACAGGAGACCCCGCATCGTCCTTCGCAACATGGGTCTCAAGCCACACTTGGCTGGCGCATCCCCGCACTTTGTTTGTCTCGTTATGAGCGGCCTCGCTCAAGGAATCGAGAGACCGGCCGAGCTCGATCAAATAGCGATAACGGTCGTCCCAATCATCGAGGAAATTGAAGCTCTCGATGATCTCGTCCAGTTTCGAGTCGCTCTGCACGTCCGTCATCAATATCTTACCCCTGTTTGTGCGAGTCGAAGGGCCCCGCAGAAAAACCTCGCCCCGCCATTGGGCCGCTATCCATGTTCCCTGGCCAGCCGCGGTGTCCTTGTAGAGCATGATTGCTTCAAATTGAACCGCTTACGGTAACCATCCTTGCAGTTTCCCGCATGATCTCAACCCACAACTTCGCCGCTCTTTGGGGTCACTGTCTTTCTTCTGGTTTGCGCGTTTCACCAAGCGCTTTGGGGGAGATTCCCTACATTTAGGCCGTCGCGGCCACGGGTTCAATTGCCCGCAGCGACGTGCTGGAGTGCGCTATGCATCCTGGGTGCCACTCTGAAAGGTGAAGCCTTCTTCCGGCAAGACGTGGCAACGGCTTTTATACCATAGGGGCAATTTTCCAGCCGTTAACGCCGCATAGGCCAGGCTCGGCCGGGCTTAAAGGGATTTGATTAAGAAGCCTCTGGCACGCTCGCGAGCGTTTCCCGATCGCACAAATCCCGTGACCGATCAGGACTCGCTGGGTTTCAAATAGCTGGAGCTTGTTCCCATCTTCGAAAAAGCCAAGCACCTTTTTCGGGACTGGCTCCAACGGCCGTCGAGTCCCTTCGCCCGGACGCGAATCGGCCCTTGAGCGGAGTGTTGTTTTGGCTTTGCTGCCGAACCTGATCGCGGCGATGATCTTCGCCATAACCGTGGGAGCCGGTACGATCCGCCTTTGGCGCTCGCACCGCGCGGCGTGGCAAGCTCGAATGAGACATTATGACAATTTCGCCGAAACCGTGGGCGGCCTCGTCCTCTGTTGCGACGGATCGGGAAGGGTGACATTGGTCAGCGCGAATTGCGAGGCCCTATTTGGCCTTCCACCAAACGAATTGATGGGACGCGGTTTTTTCGAGCGTGTCCAAGTCGCCGACAGACCAGCCTTTCTGAAAACGATTTCCGATGCCCGTGCGCGCTCCGCGCCGGTCCACGCGACTCTGCGCTGGCGCAGTTCCGAATGGCGGCGGCGCGGCGATTACGCCGAACCGGTTTTCCTCTGGCTCGAAATGCGCGCCCGTCATGGCGGGGATTTTCGGGCGCCGGATGAAGGAACAATGAGCCCCGACGCCGTCGCCGTTTTTCGCGACGTGACCGAGGCCAAGCGCCGCGAGGCGGAAATCGAAGATGCCCGCGCCGCCGCCGTGGAAGCCAACCTCGGTAAGGATTATTTTCTCGCTCATGCGGGCCACGAATTGCGCACGCCGCTCAATACGATCATTGGTTTTTCGGAGTTGCTCGGCGACCCGCGATTGGCGCCGCCCGACTTTGCAAAGCAACGCGAATACGCGAAGGTCATTCATCAATCGGGGCTGCATCTTCTCAGCGTCGTCAATTCGATCCTGAATATGTCGAAGATCCAGTCCGGCTCCTTGGCGATCGAGCTTGAGGCTTTTGCCGTGGCGCCCCTGATCGATCTTTGTTGTGACATGGTGAAACTTCAAGCCAAGAACAGCCGGGTCGAGCTGCTGCGTGCCTGTCCGGAAACGCTTGACGAGATGACCGGCGACAAGCGCGTGTGCACGCAGATCCTGATCAATCTCCTTTCAAATGCGATCAAATTCACGCCGCCCAACGGGAGCGTGACAATCAGCGCGCGGCAAGAACCGCATTTCCTTCTGATCCGGGTGACCGATACGGGCATCGGAATAGCCGAACGGGACCTCCCCCACCTCGGCAATCCGTTTTTTCAGGCCAAAGCTTTACCCGACAGGCAAGACAGGGGCACCGGCCTTGGTCTCTCGATCGTCCGCGGCCTCGTCGGCCTGCAAGGAGGCTCAATCGTGGTGGCAAGCGAACCGGACAAGGGAACCTGCGTGCACGTCCGCCTGCCGCTCGATGGCCGCGGCTTGACCGCCACGGTGGGAGCTCCGGCCAAGATCGAGACGATTGCCCGCTTGCCCGTGCAGGAACAGCGTGACCTCACTCAGTCTATGACGGTGCAAAAAATTGCGTGAAGCCTTGGCCGCGGCCGACCATGATTTTGTCTTGAGCGAACCCGTCTCGAAGCTGCAACGTTTGCGGGAAAAGCTCGTTATCACCGGAAGGCGTCGTTTCAGCCGGTCAGCGCGGCGGGGCCGGCGCTATTTCAGCATTTTCGCCACAGGCTTTTTCATCGCGACGGCCGCCGTGACCCTTCTCAACGCGCTCGTCTGGCAAGGGACCCGCCACCCGGCGCCTTTGTTCGCGCGCGCCGCTCCGGTTGCCCCAGCAAGGGAGCCGAGGATCGCCGAGATGAGCGCGGTTCCAGCGCCGCGCGCCCCGGCCGCCATCGCGCTCCTTCAGGCACATGACAAGCCGTTCGAAAAACCCCCTGTGCAAAAATCGCAGCCCGAAAAACCGCCGCTGGAAACATCGCCGGCGGGGCCACGCCCGGCCCGCGTAATCACTCCGGCAAAGCCGCATGAACCGCATGATGAGATCTCAGAGCTGCTCGAGGCGCCGCCCGTGCCAAAGGCGCCGCGCCCGCGGCATATACGCTCCGCCGAGGCCAAGATGAAGACCACCCCGACCGCTCCCAGCAAAGCGGTGCTAAGGGCGCAGCGGGCGCTCGTCAGGCTGGGTTTTGTCTTGAACCCTGACGGCGTCGCTGGATTGACGACGCGGCATGCGATCGAACGCTACGAGCGCGACCATGGGCTTCCCGCGCGGGGCGAGCTCACACCGGCCCTTATGCGTCAATTGAGCATCGAAGCGGGCATGCCAACTCCATAAGGCAAAGCCGAGCTGGCAGCTTTTATGATCCCCATTCACCCACAAGGACAATGGGTCTAAAGGCTAAGGCATGGCCTTTACGCAACGGAATGGCCCATTGCGGATCGCGGGTGCGTGACAGCCGCTCCCATGCTAAGAAGGATATGATGAATCGCTCATGGTCCCGCTTGTTTGCAACGATTTGGGATCATGCACCAGGGCGGCCGGCCTTTTTGGCCGTGCGAAGGAAACCATGTCGAAAACTCCACCAATCTTGTCGATCGTCACCGAAAAGGTCTGCTTTGTTATTGTCAAGGCGCGCGAATTCGATGTGAAGGATGCCGTGACCGATCCCGATGATGCCTCCAATGCCATGGACGACGACATGATCTCGGTCCTGGAGGATCACCGCGACGACCCGGTCGCCGATGAAATCCGGGGGTTTATTGGAGCCCTGAACCTGGATGAGCAAATCGATCTCGTCGCCCTGACCTGGCTCGGGCGCGGCGATGGGACAATCGACGATTGGGACGAATTACGTGCCGAAGCCGCGCGGGCTCATAACAAGCGCACGGCCGCCTATCTGCTTGGCATTCCGCTTCTCGCCGATTACCTTGTGGAGGCCTTGGCCCTCTTCGACAGGTCCTGCGATGATGTCGAGATGAGTCATTTATGAGTCTATCCCTGGCTGGGGACCCGGTGACCATGACCATCGCGCGACGCGGCAGGGGATAAGCCCTTGCTTGCCAGAGCATGATGCGGAAACGGCACAATTATTTGACAACTTTTGTAGACTAATATCTAACTCAGGGTTGATCCATGGCTTGGCGGGACAAGGTTTTCGTGCGGCCGGCGAATGCCTGAAGCCAAGCCGATGCCTGGGCCAACGCGCCCTTGGCGAGACGCCCGGGCAATCCATGCGGCAGGCGATGACGGTGGCGCTTGTCCACGGGTCAAGACGTTCTCAAGTCATGAGATGGAGATGGAGTGCCCCATGCCGGACGTTTCCGTTGTCGACCCCTATCCTCTGAGCTCCTATGTCAGCTTGGCCGCGAAGCGAAACCGCGATCCCATTCTGGACGTGTTCAAGCGGCTCTTTCCGCCGTCTGGCGACATTCTCGAACTCGCGAGCGGCAGCGGCGCGCACATCAATTATTTCGCGCCGCATTTTCCGCACATCCGGTTTCAGCCCTCCGATTGCGACGAAGGCGTGTTCGAGGCGATCCGGATCATGCAAGCCGGACACGCCAATGCCAATGTCTGGGACCCTGTCCGAATTGACCTCGCCAAACCCGAAACCTGGCCGGACGCCAACGGCCTGCGCTATGATGTCATCTTTGCCATCAATGTGCTCCACGTCGCCCCGATCGAGGCCGTGGATGGCGTGGCCCAAATCGCCGCGCGGGTCCTGACGGAGACCGGCTGCCTCGCGATTTATGGGCCGTTCAAGGTCGATGGAAAATTCACCGCGCCATCCAACGAGTCGTTCGACCAAGAGCTCCGCGCCGCGAACGCACAGGGGTGGGGACTGAAGGATGTCAGGGACGTCGAAAAAGCCGCCAACAAGCATGGCATCATCCTGACGCAGCAGCTGGCCTTGCCCGCCAATAATTTCATGCTTGTTTTCGGCAGGCCGTGAGCCCCGGCCACAAAAACCGTGGATCCATCGGCGCTTTCACGACCGCTTACGCAACATAGCTGTTTGGCATTTCCATCGGGCCGCCATAATAGCGGATGTAGCGCTCTTCCAAATCGGCGAGCGGCATGATCGTAAAAACGTCGGTCGTTCGAAACTGTGTATCGATCACCGCGCCATCGCCGAATTTCGCCCCGGCGCGCAGATAAGCCTTGAGCAAGGGAGGCAGCGCCGCCACGCTCTTGCGGACATCGATCTCCTTGCCATCCAGGATCGCCATGTCGACGCCCCGGCCGGCGAGCGGGCGGACGCTCCACTCCGCGCTCGCAAGCGCGTGACGATGCAGGTAACTCAAGGGCATGGCGAGCGCCAGCGGATCGACCCCAGGCAAGCTCGCACAGCCGATGAGCACGTCGATACGATGATGCTTCGCGTATGACCAAAGGCCGCGCCATAACAGCTCGATGACACGCTTCGATCGATAGTCCGGATGGACACATGCGCGGCCGAGTTCCAAGAACCGCTTGCCGGGATGGCGGGCGAGCAAGGGCGTGATGGCGAATTCAGTCTCGCTGTAAAAGCCCTGGCGGCTTGCCGCGATATCCCCGCGGAGAAGACGATAGACGCCGACCACCTTCGATTTCCCGCGACCCA
>DATJLX010000211.1:0-12253 GCA_035509135.1 Methylocella sp. | reverse complement strand
TCGGCAAGCTTGCCGTCGAGGAAGGATTGAACCGGCAGACCCGGCTCATCGAGACGATCCTCGTTCAATTTTCCGCCGTTCATCGCTATGCGATCGATGATATGGCGCTCGCCGCGGATCTGTTCCTGAGCATTGTGCTTGGCAGGATTTCCCGGCTGGCCCTGCTTGGCGTCAAGATGGAGCCCGAAACCCTGGAACGCAGGGTCCGCGAAGCCGTGCGGATCTTTCTCCGGGGCCTGCTCTTGGATGCAAGGTAAGGCATCGATCGGTTTATGACGCAAAACCGAACTTCAAACTGAAACGTTGCCGTGACTGCGGGAGATTGACCCGATCCGTTAATTAATGCTGTGTAGGCTTGATTAACAGCCTGTTTCACCCGGGAAGGTGTTTCAAAAGCTCGCGCGGAACAAAAAGCCCTCATGCAACCTCATCCTTCGAAACGCAGGCTTTGCCTGCTCCTCTGGATGAGGGTCGAGTGGGTGCTTCGCGCCTCCTCGGGATGAGGATGAGGCGGGACATTGAAACAGACTCGAACGATTGACGATCATCGATGGACTCTGAACGCTATAATGCCCGCGAGGCGGAACCCAAATGGCAAAGGATTTGGGAGGAGAGGGAAATCTTCCGTACGAGGAACGACGACCCGCGCGCCAAATATTATGTCTTGGAGATGTTTCCCTATCCGTCCGGCCGCATCCACATGGGCCATGTCCGCAATTATACGATGGGCGATGTGATCGCCCGCTATAAGCGGGCACGCGGCTTCAATGTGCTGCATCCGATGGGCTGGGACGCCTTCGGCATGCCGGCCGAGAACGCCGCCTGGCACAATAAGAGCCATCCGGCCGATTGGACCTATGCCAATATCGCCTCCATGCGCACCCAATTGAAGGCGATGGGCCTGTCGCTCGATTGGTCGCGTGAGATCGCTACCTGCGATCCGTCCTATTACAGGCATCAGCAAAGGATGTTTTTGGATTTCCTCGATGCGGGTCTCGTCGTCCGCAAGAAATCCAAGGTGAATTGGGACCCGCTCGATCATACCGTTCTCGCCAATGAGCAGGTGATCGATGGGCGCGGCTGGCGCTCTGGTGCGCTGGTCGAGCAGCGCGAGCTGACCCAATGGTTTTTCAAGATCACCGATTTCGCCGAGGATCTCTTGGCCTCGCTCGACGATCTTCCCCGCTGGCCTGAAAAAGTCCGCCTCATGCAGGCGAATTGGATTGGCCGCTCGGAGGGGCTCGCGCTGCGTTTCGAGCTTGAGCCGTCGCCGCAAGTGACCGCGCGCGAGATCGAAGTCTATACGACGCGGCCCGATACGCTGTTCGGCGCAAGGTTCCTGGCGATCGCCGCCGATCATCCCTTGGCGGCGGAAGCGGCGCGGAAGGATCAAGGTCTCGCCGCCTTCATCGCCGAATGCCATCATGGCGGCACGGCGCTCGCCGCGATCGAGACGGCGGAGAAAAAGGGTTACGATACGGGGCTGAAGGTGCGCCATCCTTTCGATCCCGATTGGCAGCTTCCGGTTTACGTCGCCAATTTCGTATTGATGGACTATGGCACCGGCGCGATTTTCGGCTGCCCCGCGCATGATCAGCGCGACCTCGATTTTGCCAACGCCTATGGGCTCGGCAATACACCGGTGATCTGTCCGCCGGGCGAAGATCCGGCCTCGTTCACGATTACCGACACCGCTTATGATGGCGATGGAGTGCTTATTCATTCGCGCTTTCTCGATGGGCTGACCAGCAAGGTGGCGAAGGAGGAGGTTGCGCGGCGTCTTGAGGGAACGCCGCTCGGCAATAGGCCGCAAGGCAAGCGGGAGGTTCAATACCGGCTGCGCGATTGGGGAATCTCACGCCAGCGCTATTGGGGCTGTCCGATTCCGGTCATCCATTGTGGAGCCTGCGGCGTGGTGCCGGTGCCCGTTGCCGATCTGCCGGTCGAATTGCCGCGCGACATGAGCTTTGACGAGCCCGGCAATCCCCTCGCCCGGCATCCGACCTGGAAACATGTGAAGTGCCCGCAATGCGGTGCCCCGGCGCTGCGCGAAACGGATACCATGGACACCTTCGTCGATTCCTCCTGGTATTTTCTGCGCTTTACCGACCCCTGGAATGAAACCGCGCCGACGACTCCCGCCATGATCGCGAAATTTCTGCCGGTCGATCAATATATCGGCGGCATCGAGCATGCGATTTTGCACCTTCTCTATGCGCGGTTTTTCACCCGCGCGATGCACGCAACCGGACATGTGGGTGCGCTGAAGGAGCCGTTTGACGGGCTTTTCACGCAAGGCATGGTCGTGCACGAGACCTATCGGGCGAAGGACGGCGCCTGGCTTTTTCCTTCCGACATCCGGCTTGAGACAGATGACCGTGGCCGTCATGCCTATAGGATCGACACCGGCGAAGAGGTCGCGATCGGCGCCATCGAGAAAATGTCGAAATCGAAGAAGAACACAGTCGATCCGGACGACATCATCCGGGACTTTGGCGCCGATACGGCCCGCTGGTTCGTTTTGTCGGATTCGCCGCCCGAACGCGACGTCATCTGGACCGAGGATGGCGTGCAGGGCGCGGCGAAATTCGTCCAAAGGCTATGGCGGCTCATGAGCGAACTTGCAGGACTCGCCGCGCCCCCCGGCACGCCGGTTCCGGCCGATCTATCGGCGGAAGCCACCGCGATCCGCAGGACGGTTCACGCAAGCCTCATCAAGGTCGAGGAGGATATCGAACGTCTGCGCTTCAACCGCGCCGTCGCGCAAATCCACGATCTCGCGAATAAGCTTTCGGTGGCGATTGGCGCGATCGAGACTGAGGATGTGGGGCTCGATATCCGCGCCGCATTCCGTGAGGCGGCCGATATGCTGGTGCTGATGATGGCGCCGATGATGCCGCATCTCGCCGAGGAAGGCTGGGCGGCGCTCGGCCATGCGGGTCTCGCGGCCGAGGCGGCCTGGCCCGTCGCGGACCGGGACCTTGTGGTCGAGGACACGATTACCTATCCCGTGCAGGTCGATGGCCGCAAGCGGGCGGATCTTGTTGTCGCGCGGGACGCCGCCAATATCGAGATCGAAGAGCGCCTGCTAGCTCTCGAGCCGGTCAAGCGCGCACTCGACGGCCGCGCAGTAAAAAAGATCATTATCGTTCCGGGTAGGATCGCTAATGTTGTTAGTTCTTCAATTACTTCATCCTTAGACTCCAAAGGATCATGAATGTCGTTGGTTGAACAGCGCCCGCGAGGCTTGGCGCTTCCCGTGCTTTGCATGGCATTGGCCCTTTCCGGCTGTCTTCAGCCGCTGTATGGGCCGCTCAGCGCGGGCGGCGATGTCGCCAGCGAATTGCAGGCCATCGCGATTGACCCGATCCCCAACCGGCTTGGGCATTATCTCGGCAACGAGCTGATCTTTGCCCTCAACGGCACAGGGTCCCACGTGCCGGCCAAATACCGGCTGACCGTGGCGGTAACGGAGGCTGTGCAAACACCCTTGATCGACACGGTGACCGGCTATCCGACCGCCGCGAATGTCGTGGTGACAGCCGATTACACACTGGTGCCGGTGCAGGGCGGCGAGCCCATTGCCAAGGGCCAGGTGACGACGCTTGCGAGCTATGACCGCACGAGCCAGAGGTTCGCCAACCTGCGCGCCGCGCGCGACAGCGAGATCCGCGACGCCAAAACACTCGCCGATCAGCTCCGCACCCGCATCGCGGCCGCCTTCTCCGCGCGGGGATAGAGTAGGGACGGAGGCCTAACGTTTTCCGGTCTAGATGGACTGGAGGCCGTCGAATCGGTTTTTCAGAGGAGAGGCGTCGAGACATGGTCGCCGTCAAGAACCACGAAGCGGATCGCTTCCTCGTCCGCCCGCCGCCGCACATTTATCTCTATCTGATCTTCGGCACCGACGCCGGGCTCGTCACCGAGCGGGCACGAAAGATCGTTTCGCGCGCAGTCGACGATCCGAATGACCCGTTTCAGCTCGTGCGGATCCCTGGCGACGAACTCGCCACCGATCCCTTGCGCCTCGCCGACGAGGCCAATACCGTTCCGCTGTTCGGCGGCCGGCGGGTGATCGCGATCGAGGCGCAGGGCAAGGCGTTCACCACGGCGATCGAACCGCTTCTCGGAGCCCCGCCCCCGCGCGATTGCACGATCGTCATCGAAGCCGGCGCCCTGAAAAAAGAGGCGCTGCTGCGGACGCTTTGCGAACGCGACAAAAGGGCGGCAGCCATCCAATGCTATCCCGATTCCGCCAGGGACATCGCGCAATTGATCGACGCTGAAGTCGTCGAGGAAGGCCTGACGATCGCCCCGGATGCCAAGACTTATCTTGTCTCCCAGCTCGGCCAGGACCGGCTTTCGACGCGCATGGAACTCGAAAAGCTCATGCTTTTTGCGCATGGCGCGGGCGAGATTCGCCTCGATCATGTGGAAGCCATTGTCAGCGACGCGTCGAGCCTTATTGCCGACAAGGCCGTCAATGCCGCTTTTGACGGCAACCGGACAGCGCTCGAGACGGGTCTCCGCCACATCTTGGCGAGCCCGGCCGATACTCATCCGATGCTGGCTGCCGCGTTGCGCCATGCCATGGATTTGCATCGCGCGAGGCGGGAGGCGGGCGAAGGACAAGAATATCACGAAGGGTCTCGTGAAGCCTACGGTTTTCCGGGCGCCGGGTTCGGGCAGAAGGAAGTGTTCGACCGGCATCTGCGCAGCTGGACGCGAGAACGCCTCGGCCGCGCGATAAACATCCTGGCCGAGACGATCGCCAAGACGCGGCGCGAGCCGAAACTTGCAATTGCCCTGACCACGCGAGCCCTCTGGACCATCGTGGATCTTGCCCGCAAAGAGACCGCGGCAAGGCGTGCTCCCTGCCCCGATTGACCCTGCTGCGGCGGAGCCACGATGGCTGCGCTGTTTTGCCGCTTTCGGCGCGGCAACAGTCAAAAAAGCACATTGTGCGGGAAACCCGCTCTGGTGTGCTTAACCGATGAATGGGGTTCTTCAGGATCGAAAGGGACTCACTCAGATTCAAGGAGTTGGAGCCTGTTTGCCTTGAGAAAGCCGAGCAGCTTTTTCAAAACAAGCTGCCGGCCGGCGCGGCAGCTGCCGTGATGGAAACACGGGCCGTGACGCACAGGAGTCAGGGCCAGCCATTCTTTCCAGTCAGGGTTGCGCCGCAAAAAGCTCTATGTTAGGGACCCCTCGCCCTTCGGGAAAGCGCCGTTTCCATTGGCGTACGGCTTGCTCTCCCTTTCAGCTCGCGCTCCAAATTTCGCGGCGTCCGCCGGGAAACCAGGCATCTTCCATCGCGGGTGAAGCGGGGCGGCTTTGGTAGTCTAGAGGTTGGTGGTGGCGGATCAAGAAACACTCGTACCAGGGATGGCGGGGCGCTATGCCCAAGCGCTTTTCGCGCTGAGCCAGGAAACCGGGACGACGGACCAAACCGCCGCCGATCTCGCCGCCTTCACCCGGTTAATGGAAGAAAGCGCAGACCTGCAGCGCCTGGTCAAGAGTCCGGTGTTTTCCGCCGAGGAGCAGGTGAAGGCTCTTGATGCCATTCTCGGCAAGGCGGAGATCCGGGCCGCCGCCAATTTCATCAAACTCGTCGCGGCCAAGCGCCGGCTCTTCGCGATCGCCGACATGATCCGCGATTTTCATTTGCTGAACGATGCGCAAAAGGGTGTCAAACGGGCGCAAGTGACGGTCGCCGAGGCGCTCAAGCCAGAGCACGTCGAGGCCTTGCGCACGGCGCTCGCCGAGCTCTCGGGCGGCGGCAACGTCGATCTTGCGATCAAGGTGGATCCCGCGATCATTGGCGGCATCATTGTTCAGCTGGGCTCCCGGATGGTTGACGGCTCGCTCAAAACCAAACTCAATTCGATTCGCACACGCATGAAAGAGGCCGGCTAATGGAGATCCGCGCTGCGGAAATTTCGGCGATCCTCAAGAAGGAAATCGCGAACTTCGGCAATGAAGCAGAGGTAACCGAGGTAGGCCAGGTCCTCTCGGTTGGCGACGGCATTGCTCGCGTCTATGGTCTCGACAACGTCCAGGCGGGCGAGATGGTCGAGTTCGAGAACGGCGTGCGGGGCATGGCGCTCAATCTCGAGAGCGACAATGTCGGCATCGTCATTTTCGGCAGCGACCGCGATATCGGGGAAGGCCAGACGGTCAAGCGGACGAGCGCCATCGTTGACGTGCCCGTGGGCAAGGGACTGCTCGGCCGGGTTGTCGATGCGCTGGGCAATCCAATCGATGGCAAGGGCCCGATCCAAGCCGAGAAGCGCTCCCGCGTCGATGTCAAGGCGCCGGGCATTATCCCGCGCAAATCCGTGCATGAGCCGATGGCAACAGGTCTCAAGGCGATCGACGCCTTGATCCCGATCGGGCGCGGCCAGCGCGAGCTGATCATCGGCGACCGCCAGACTGGCAAGACCGCGGTGGCGCTCGATTCGATCCTCAATCAAAAACCGCTCAATCAAGGCAGCGACGAAAGCCTGAAGCTCTATTGCGTCTATGTGGCGGTCGGCCAAAAACGCTCGACGGTCGCGCAATTCGTGAAAGTGCTGGAGGAGCAGGGCGCGTTGCAATATTCGATCGTGGTCGCGGCAACCGCCTCCGATCCCGCTCCGATGCAGTTCCTGGCGCCGTTCGCCGGCTGCGCGATGGGCGAATATTTCCGCGACAACGGCATGCATGCCTTGATCATCTATGATGATCTTTCCAAGCAAGCCGTCGCCTATCGCCAGATGTCGCTGTTGCTGCGCCGTCCGCCGGGTCGCGAGGCCTATCCGGGCGATGTGTTCTATCTGCATTCGCGGCTGCTCGAACGCGCGGCGAAGCTCAACGACGCGCATGGGGCGGGCTCGCTCACCGCCCTTCCGGTCATCGAAACGCAGGCGAATGACGTGTCGGCCTATATTCCGACCAATGTCATCTCGATCACCGACGGTCAGATCTTTCTCGAGACGGATCTTTTCTATCAGGGCATAAGGCCCGCCGTGAATGTCGGCCTTTCCGTGTCGCGCGTCGGCTCGTCGGCGCAAACCAAGGCAATGAAAAAGGTCGCGGGCAAGATCAAGGGTGAACTCGCCCAAAACCGCGAGATGGCGGCTTTCGCGCAGTTCGGTTCCGACCTCGACGCGACGACGCAGCGCCTGCTCGCCCGCGGTTCGCGCCTGACCGAACTTCTGAAACAGGCACAGTTCTCACCTTTGAAGGTCGAGGAACAGGTTTGCGTGATCTATGCCGGGGTCAATGGCTATCTCGATGCGTTTCCGGTTGACCGGGTGCGGGCCTTTGAGGAAGGGCTACTCGCCCTCCTGCGCGCCAACCACCCCGATCTTTTGGCTACGATTCACAGCTCGAAGGATCTTTCGGACGACTCGGGCAAGAAACTCAAATCGATCGTCGATAGCTACGCCAAGAACTTTGCGTGATCGAAACGTGTTTTTAATCGGGATCTGCGCTTGAGTTGGCGGCGCCTGAACAGAGGTGAAGCGGATAAACCATGCCCTCGTTGAAGGATCTGCGCAACCGGATTGCCTCCGTCAAAGCGACCCAAAAGATCACCAAGGCCATGCAGATGGTCGCGGCCGCAAAGTTGCGGCGGGCGCAGATGGCGGCCGAAGCAGCAAGACCCTACGCCGAGCGGATGGAGAGGGTTCTCACCAATCTCGCTGCCTCGATGGGGACGAGCGGTCATGTCCCCGGCCTTCTTGGGGGCGGCGGCGACATGACGCATCTCTTGGTCGTCTGCACGGCCGAACGCGGCCTTTGCGGCGCCTTCAATTCCTCGATTGCCAGGCTCGCGCGCGACGCGGCGCTGTCGCTGACCGCGCAGGGCAAAACGGTCAAGATTCTCTGCGTCGGCAAGAAGGGCTATGACATTCTGCGCCGGCAATTCGGGCGGCAGATCATTGAAGTCATCGATCTTCGCTCGGTGCGCACAATTGGCTTTGAGGATGCCGACGCGATTGGCCGCAAGATCGTTGCCTTGCACGCAGCGAGCGAGTTTGACGTTTGCACCTTGTTTTTCTCGCGGTTCAAATCGGTGATCGCGCAAATCCCGACCGCGCAGCAAATTATTCCGCTTGCTTTGCCAGAAGCCGTGAAAGCGGAGCAATCGGATGCGGCCTATGACTATGAGCCGGATGAGGAAGAAATTCTTGCCGAGCTTCTGCCACGCAACATTTCGATTCAGATCTTGCGGGCGCTGCTTGAAAATGCCGCATCGGAGCAAGGCGCGCGGATGAGCGCCATGGACAACGCCTCACGCAACGCCGGCGAAATGATCAAGAAGCAAACGATGAAATACAATCGCTCGCGCCAAGCGATGATTACCAAGGAACTGATCGAGATCATCTCTGGCGCCGAGGCCCTTTAGAGGCTGAGCATGGTCTTGAAAAAACTGCTCGACTCTTTTGAGTCTGGATACGCCAACGTTTTAAATTCTGCGCTTAATCTATCAAGGGGACGAAGCATGGCTGACGCCGCATCCAACTTGCCCACGGGCCACGTCACGCAGGTCATCGGCGCCGTCGTTGACGTGAAGTTCGACGGGCATTTGCCGGAAATCCTCAACGCGCTTGAAACCGATAACCATGGCAGCCGCCTGGTTCTCGAAGTGGCGCAGCATCTCGGCGAGAATTCGGTGCGCTGCATCGCGATGGACGTTTCCGAAGGTCTCGTCCGCGGCCAGAAGGTCATCGACACCAAGGGCCCGATCACGGTTCCGGTCGGCGAGGAGTGTCTTGGCCGCATCATCAATGTGATTGGCGAGCCGGTGGATGAATTGGGACCGGTCGGGGCGACGGCGCGGCGGGCGATCCATCAGCCGGCACCGTCCTACGCCGATCAAGCGACCGAGGCGCAGATCCTGGTGACCGGCATCAAGGTCGTCGATCTTCTCGCGCCCTACGCGAAGGGCGGCAAGATCGGCCTCTTTGGCGGCGCGGGTGTCGGCAAGACCGTTTTGATCATGGAGCTCATCAACAATATCGCCAAGGCGCATGGCGGCTATTCCGTGTTCGCTGGCGTGGGCGAGCGGACCCGCGAAGGTAACGATCTCTATCATGAGATGATCGAGTCCAAGGTGAATATGGATCCGCACGAGCATGGCGGCTCCGCCAAGGGTTCGAAATGCGCCCTCGTCTACGGCCAGATGAACGAGCCGCCGGGGGCGCGCGCCCGCGTCGCGCTGACCGGGCTCACGGTCGCCGAGGATTTCCGCGACAAGGGCCAGGACGTGCTGTTCTTCATCGACAATATTTTCCGCTTCACCCAGGCGGGCTCGGAAGTGTCGGCGCTCTTGGGGCGCATTCCGTCCGCCGTCGGCTATCAGCCGACGCTTGCAACCGACATGGGCGCCTTGCAGGAGCGGATCACCACGACGAACAAAGGGTCGATCACCTCCGTGCAAGCCATCTATGTGCCGGCCGACGATTTGACGGACCCAGCGCCGGCGACCTCCTTTGCGCATCTCGACGCGACGACGGTCTTGTCACGCGCCATTGCCGAGAAGGGCATCTATCCGGCGGTCGATCCGCTCGACTCGACCTCGCGCATGTTGTCGCCGCTCGTGGTCGGCGAGGAGCATTATGCGGTCGCCCGTCAGGTCCAGCAAATTCTGCAGCGCTACAAGGGGCTGCAGGACATTATCGCGATCCTCGGCATGGACGAGCTCTCCGAGGAAGACAAGCTGACGGTCGCCCGCGCCCGCAAGATCGAGCGCTTCCTGTCGCAGCCTTTCCATGTCGCCGAAGTATTCACCGGTTCGCCTGGCAAGCTCGTTTCGCTCGCCGACACGATCAAGGGTTTCAAGGGCCTTGTCGAAGGCAATTATGATCACCTGCCAGAGGCGGCTTTCTATATGGTGGGCTCCATCGAGGAGGCGATAGAGAAAGCGCAAAAACTCGCGGCCGAGGCCTGATCTTGATCCCAAGCGCGTGCAGACGAAGGGCAGCCAATGGCGGCATTTCATTTTGAAATCGTTTCTCCTGAAAAGCTCGTCTTTTCGGGAGACGTTGAAGCCGTGATCGTTCCGGGAACGGAGGGCGAATTTACTGTTCTCAAGGACCACGCGCCCCTGATCTCAAGCATGAAGCCAGGCGTTGTCGTCATCGATGAAACGCCCGCAAAGAAACTCCGTCTCTTCGTGCCGGGCGGGTTCGCCGAGGTCGCGCCTTCAGGCCTCACCATCCTCGCGAACCAGGCAATTGATATGGCGGAGCTCGATGCCGCCAAGCTCGATGCCGAGATTGGCTTTTTCGAGGAAGACATCACCCGCGCCAAGACCGATGAGGCGCGCCGTGTCGCGGTCGAAAAACGCGATCAGCTGATCGAATTGAAAGCCTCCCTCAAGATCTGAGCCAATCAAACGTTTAACGGCTTGCCTTAGCCGCGCCTTTGGACTCACACGCTCTTCATAGAGCGAAGCACGCGCCTGCTGAGAGAGCAAAGCGTCATCGTCATCGAAAGGCGTGACCAGGCGGTTCCCGTCAAAGGCCGCGCCGATGATCTGAGCGGCGTCTCGCGATGCACACCGCCATCAGCGCTTGCCTTTTGCTCAACAAGAGGCCGGTGGTGATGAGGCACGCCAGCAGAACTTCAAGCATGAGCGTCATGTTTGTTCTCCTTCAAAGTCCGGTTTTCTCCTCAACGAGCGGTTCCACTTAACCAGTGCCCACATGGCCGCTGACATCCGTTATTCCGTAGGAAGCCGTGTCATCACCATGACCATTGCTTTCGGTTCCGCTGCTTACAACGGCCGTCTCGGGAAGGAAAAGGATATAAGCGAAAAGCGCAGCCCTTAGAATCCCGAAAAAGGCAAGTCTCAGGAAACCCAGTAATAAAAGCTTAACAACACTCATTGGCGGCCTCCTTAACCGCCGCGCTACGATGGACGGCGCACTGGATACTTGATGAAATCACATCCAGACTTGTGCCTTTCTATATAAGTACGCGACGGCGCCTTTTCATCATTGAGAGAAATGTTCTTCCAACAAAATGGATCAGGCAGATCACGTGGATTTGACAATCTCCACGCCAAAAGGGTGTCACCGCACTCCTGCCCTTCATGCGGTTGCAGCCGTATAATAGTCAATCACAGCCGCGGCCGAGAAGAAACTCGGCGGGCCTCTTTTATTCCGTAGCTTTGCATATGTCTTGCGGCTGGCGGCCACAGTATTTTTTAAAGAAAATCAATCAAGTGACGCATATGCTGCTTCGCAAGGACGGCCCCGATGTGATTGCCATTCCGCAGCCGAGCCACGCTTGGCTTTCCGGCCAAATGGCACGTGCCTGGGGCAATGCCCACTTCGCCGCGCCAACGCCAAGGGAGGAGGTTTGCCTCGCCGCCGAACAGCACGACATCGGCTGGCATTCTTGGGAACTGGCACCCGCGCTCGATCCCGGGACAGGGCTTCCGCAAGAGTTTTTCAAGGTGCCGCCGAAGGCGCATATCGCGCTTTGGCGCGAGGGCGTGCGCCGCGCCCGTGCCTTTGGCTGCTACCCTGCGCTTTTGGTCTCGCTGCATGCCGATACGATCTATGCGCGCTATTTCGATTTCACCAAGGCGAGTGTGGAAAATGCCAGCGCGGTGAGGGCTTTTCTTGACGAACAGCATCGCTTTCAGGCGCGGCTGATCGCATTCCTCTGTGCCAATGCGGAGAATGGCCCGCAGGCTTCGCCCAAAAATGTCGCGCGCAATCAGCTTTTGATCGCGGCGCTTGACTGGATCTCACTGGAAATCTGCTGGGGTGTAACGACAGAGAAGACGATCCCCGACGTGCCAATGTCAGGGGACCACGGGGTCGGGCTCAGCCTGCGCCGGGGCGGCGGTGATGATCTCGTCCTTGATCCCTGGCCCTTCCGAGAGGCGAGTCTTATTGTTTGCGCCGAGGGCAAGCGCCTGCGCGGGCGTTTTTTGTCCCAGGATGACCTTGCGCGCGCTCTGGACGCCGCTGAACCCGTGCGCGTGACGGTTACGCTGAATCGCGCATGAGGCAAAAACTTGCAGACATTTTGGCGCCGATCGTGCGACAAAACAGAATGATACGCTAAGGAAACTACACCAACCTTGGGCGCGGATGGCACCCCCTCTCCTCTTGCTGCAGAATATTTCGCTGACCCTCGGCGGCAAGCCCTTGCTGGACGGGGCGTCTCTCTCGGTCTCGGCGGGCGAGTGTTTGTGCCTTGTCGGGCGCAATGGTTCGGGCAAATCGACGCTTCTCAACATCGCGGCGGG
>DATJLX010000210.1:0-7066 GCA_035509135.1 Methylocella sp. | reverse complement strand
AGGGCGACAGGAAATCGAACGAGCGGAATTCCTGGGTGAGCTGAACCGGCTCATAGACGACCCGCTTCTGCTCGTCGTTGTAGCGCACCTCGACATAACCCGTCATCGGGAAATCCTTGCGCAAGGGATGGCCGTCGAACCCATAGTCGGTCAATAGCCGCCGCAAGTCCGGATGAAGTGCAAAAACCACGCCGAAAAGATCATAAGCCTCGCGCTCATACCAATCCGCGGCCGGATAGAGGCCGGTCAGCGAGGCAACCGGCGTCGTCTCGTCGGTCTCGACCTTGATGCGGATGCGGCGGTTGTGTTTGGGGGAGAGAAGATGGGTGACGACGTCGAAGCGCTTCTCGCGGGCCGGATAATCGACGGCGGTGAGATCGATGAAGGACACGAAGAGACAGCTTGGATCGTCACGCAGATAGGTCACGGTCTCGATGTAGCGGGCGGGCTCGACCATCAAGGTCAATTCGCCGAAGGCCGTCGACAGTCCGCGGATGGCGCCAGGCAGAGCCGCCGCGATGGCCTCGCCGAGTTGTTTCAGACCGCTGTCCATCTCAACCCTTTCCGCTCGGCGTCAGAGCCGAATTTCCCAAACCCATTGGCCTTGCGTAGGGCCGCCCGCGTACCGCGATCCACACCGCGCGACCGGCGGGATTACCGCTCGATCGTGCCGGTGCGGCGGATCTTCTTTTGGAGGAGCAAAACGCCATAGAGGAGTGCTTCCGCAGAAGGCGGGCAGCCGGGAACATAAATATCCACGGGGACGATTCGGTCGCAGCCGCGCACGACCGAATAGGAATAATGATAATAACCGCCGCCATTGGCGCAGGAGCCCATGGAGATGACATAACGCGGCTCTGGCATTTGATCATAGACCTTGCGCAGGGCCGGGGCCATTTTATTGGTGAGGGTTCCAGCGACGATCATCACATCCGATTGACGCGGCGAGCCCCGCGGCGCGAAGCCGAACCGCTCGACATCATAGCGCGGCATTGAGACCTGCATCATCTCGACCGCGCAACAGGCAAGCCCGAACGTCATCCACATGAGCGAACCGGTGCGCGCCCAGTTGATGAGTTCATCCGCCGTGGTGACGAGAAATCCCTTGTCGGCGAGGTGATCATTGAGCGAAAGAAAGTAAGGATCGGCCGCGGCCTTGGCGACGGCCTCTCCCGGCAGATTCAATCCCATTCGAGAGCTCCCTTTTTCCACTCATAGACAAAACCGATGGTCAGAACGCCAAGGAAGACCATCATCGACCAGAAGCCCAAGGCGCCGACCTCTCGAAAAGCCACCGCCCAGGGAAACAAAAACGCGACCTCGAGATCAAAAATGATGAACAGCAGCGACACCAGATAAAAACGCACGTCGAAACGCATCCGCGCATCGTCGAAGGCATTGAAGCCGCATTCATAGGCCGAGAGTTTTTCCGGATCCGGCGCCTTGAAGGCCGCGAGGAACGGAGCGAGCAGCAAAGCGCCGGAAATGACGGCGGCAATCGCCATGAAAACCACGAGCGGCAAATATTGGTCGAAGAGGCTCGGCATGATTGGGCTCTGTCTTAGACTTGAGCAGGGTCGGAGCGGCCAAAAGACAAGGGTCCCTGATTTGGCCATGGATCCCTGCTAGAATGCAGGCGCGATCCGTATCGCAGTGCAACCAACTGCGCAAGAGGCGTTTGAAATTCGCAGCAGAATATCCGCCCTTCCCGCTTTTGTCAGAGATATCTATGTCGTTTTAAGTTCATAACCAGGGGCGAAAGACAAGCAAAGCCATCGCTCTTGGCGATTATTCCTCATGATAATCGGCGCGCGGCCAAGCTGTGGGCAGCGATGAAACGAGATCACCGCCATGCCATTCGATCTGACCGGCAAGCTTCAGAGTGAGCAAGGCTGTTCGCACCTCCCGTGCCGAACTGTCCGTCATGCGGGCGAGTTCGTCAACCGCGACCGGCACGGGTCCCAAAAGAGCGATCAGGCGCCGCTCGATGGCGTCAGGCCTCCCGGCGGTCCTCGCCTTGGCGGGTTCCGCGCTGGTGCTGGCGCCCGTCACCGCCCCTCCGGCCGCAGCCGCGTCCAAGGCCCGCGCCAAGGACGCCTGCCCCGCCTCCCCGGCGAGATCAAGCTCATCCCATAGGGGCTCATAAGAGCCGTCCGCAAAACCTCGCTCGAAAAAGCCGGCATCGGGCTGTTCGCGCGACAGATTTTGTTCGGCGAGCGCGCTCGTCACATCCTCCGCCTTGGTGCAGAAGGTCGCGCCGTCGCGCAAGAGATCATTGGCGCCTTCCGCACGGGGATCGAGCGGCGAGCCAGGCACGGCGAAGATTTCGCGTCCAGCTTCGGCGGCGAATCGTGCGGTGATGAGGGAGCCGGACCGGCGCGCCGCCTCGACGACGACCACCGCCCGGCAAAGGCCCGCGACAATCCGGTTGCGGCGGGGAAAGTCGCGCCCCCGCGCCTCCCAGGCGAAGGGCATTTCGCTGATCGCCGCCCCTTGGTCGAGGATTTGTTCGAGGAGGGCTTCATGGTTGGAGGGATAAATATTGCCCAAACCGCCAGCCAGGACCGCGATTGTTCCAGTCTCGATCGCTGACTGATGCGCGCGGGCATCGATCCCGCGCGCGAGGCCGGAGACAATCACATGCCCGGCGCGGGCAATGCCGCGGGCGAGCTGCGCCGTGAAGGCAAGCCCCGCCGCCGAGGCATTGCGGGCGCCGACAATCGCGATTTTCGAGCGCTTGAGACTCAAAATATTGCCGCGAACGGCAATCAAGGGCGGCGCCGAAGCGGTGCGCCGCAAAAGCGCCGGATAATCCGGTTCGCCAATCCCGATAAAGTGCGCGCCGGCGCGATCCGCCGCCTCGATCTCCCGCTCGATCTCCTCAACGGCCGCGAGACGAATCGGCCGGCCGGCTTTGCCGCTCGCGATGAGGGCCGGCAAAGCCGCGAGCGCCGCGGCGGCGCTTCCATGGCGGCCAAGCAGAATCTGAAAAGTCCGGGGTCCGATATTTTCGCAACGCAGGAGCCGCAACCAGTCGAAGCGCTCAGCATCGTTGAGGGGGATGAGCGCTTCCGGGACAAGAGGAATGTCCTCCATCAGCTCTTCCCGATCCGCGATTCGGTGCCAGCCAGGAGCCGCCCGATATTGGCCCTGTGTTTGGCCCATAAAAAGATCGCCATGACGCCGAATATAAGGGCGGCGCTGGTTTGGCCCGTGAGCGCCAGAGCAACTGGCGTCAGCGCGCTGGCGGCAAGCGCGGCCGCCGAGGAGGTGCGGGTGAGAAAGGCGACCGCGAGCCAAATAATGCCAAAGACAAGAGCCGGCGGCCATGCGACAGCGAGCAGGCAACCAAGAAACGTCGCAACCCCCTTGCCGCCCCGAAACCCAATCCAGACGGGAAACAAATGACCGAGAAAAGCCCCGAGCGCGGCGAAAAGCATCGGATAGCCAGGCAGCCAATAGGCGACTGTCAAAACCGCGATCGTTCCTTTCAAAAGGTCAAGGAGAAGGGTCAGGGCGGCCAAATCCTTGCGGCCAGTACGCAAGACATTGGTCGCGCCAATATTGCCGGACCCGATTGTACGCAAATCGGAGGTTCCCGCCGCGCGCGTCAAGACAAGGCCGAAAGGGATCGCGCCACAGAAATAGCCGAAGACAAGGGCGAATAGGCTTTGAAGCACGCCAAAAAAACCATTGTGACCGTAGCAACTGCGGCAGCCTAGCTTTCTACCGGCGGCACGGCAACCGGCGGGCGCGCCACGCGCCATAGCCATTCGCGCCATATATGACACACTCAGTGTTCGAAATGGCATTTTTTCACCAGCTTCGCGCCGCAACGGGACTCCCAGATTGACCCAATCCATCCTTTAGCGTAACCAAGTTCTTGGGTCACCTTTCCCCAACGAAAGGCGCACATCTGGGAGGATGTATCTCGTGGTAGCGACTTATCCCGCCGCGCGCCCCGCGCGGCCCAATTTTTCTTGCGGCCCTTGCGCGAAGCACCCGGGCTGGGACCTCCAAAATCTGCAAGGCGCTCCTTTTGGGCGCTCGCACCGGTCGAAGGGCGGTAAGACCAAGCTCAGGCTCGCCATCGATTTGACCCGTGAGGTTTTGCGGGTTCCGCGCGATTACCGGATCGGCATTATCCCGGGCTCCGATACCGGCGCCGTCGAGACGGCGCTCTGGTCCTTGCTCGGCCAGCGCGGCGTCGATGTGTTCGCCTGGGAATCCTTCAGCGAGGGCTGGGTCATCGATGTCGTCGAGCATTTGCAGCTGAAAAATGCGCGAGCTTTTGTTGCGGATTATGGCGAAATCGCCGATCTGGCGAGCGCCGATTTCAACAATGACGTCGTCTTCGCCTGGAACGGGACGACGTCGGGCGTGCGCGTTCCCAATGCCGATTGGATCCCGGACGATCGCAAGGGCTTGACGATTTGCGATGCGACCTCCGCCGCCTTTGCCCAAAAGCTCGAGTGGGGAAAGCTCGATGCCACGACTTTCTCCTGGCAGAAAGCGCTCGGCGGCGAGGCCGCGCATGGCATGTTGATTCTTTCACCCCGCGCCGTGGAGAGACTCGAGAGCCATACGCCGCCTTGGCCGCTGCCAAAGCTGTTCCGCTTGACCCACGGCGGCAAATTGATCGAATCCATTTTCGAAGGCGAAACCATCAACACGCCCTCTCTTATCTGCGTCGAGGATTATATTGATGCCTTGAACTGGGCCGCTTCCCTGGGTGGTCTTGATGCTCTCATCGGGCGCGCCGACGCCAACTCCAAAGCGCTCGGCGACTGGGTGGAAAGGACACCCTGGGTTGATTTTCTCGCCGCTGACCCGAAAGTTCGGTCGAATACCAGCGTCTGTCTCAAGATCGTCGATCCCGCCGTTGCGTCGCTCTCCCAAGGGGACCGAGCCGCCTTTGCCAAATCCCTCGAAAATCTGCTCGAGAAGGAAAAGGTCGCCTATGACATCGGTTCCTACCGGGATGCGCCGCCAGGCCTTCGCGTGTGGTGCGGCGCGACCATCGAAACAAGCGATATCGAAGCGCTGACGCTTTGGCTTGACTTCGCCTTCGCCAAGACCAAGGCCGGTCTCCTCAAGGCCGCTTGATCCCCGCCTGGGTTCAGCAAAGGGGCGTCAAAGAATCGCCCTGGGCACACGGAAGGACAAGTGAAAACAGCTTGGCCTGGCAACAGCGGGGGCGCCAGCCACGCAGGCATGGGGGCCGATCAAGCGACTCTCGCGAATCTTGTAAATAATTATAAGATTATCAATGGAGAGATCCCCATGGCTCCGCGTGTATTGATATCGGACGCCTTGTCGGCCGCCGCCGTGGCCATCTTCAGCGAGCGCGGTATCGAGGCGGATTTTCAGCCGGGGCTCGGCAAGGACAAGGACAAGCTCGCCAATGTCATCGGCGGGTTTGACGGCTTGGCCATACGATCGGCGACGAAGGTCACCGCCAAGCTTCTCGAACGCGCGGCCCAGCTGAAAGTGATCGGCCGTGCCGGGATCGGCGTCGACAATGTCGATATTCCGGCCGCCACCGCGAAGGGGATTATCGTGATGAATACGCCGTTCGGCAATTCCATCACAACCGCCGAACATGCCATCGCGCTGACTTTCGCGCTTGCCCGGCAAATTCCCCAGGCCGATGCCTCGACACAAGCCGGCAAATGGGAAAAAAACCGTTTCATGGGGGTCGAGATCACCGGCAAAGTGCTGGGCGTCATCGGCTGCGGCAATATCGGGTCGATCGTCGCCGAGCGCGCGATCGGCTTGCATATGCGGGTCATCGCCTTTGACCCCTACCTCTCCCCCGAGCGCGCCCGCGATCTCGGGGTCGAGAAGGTTGATCTCGAAACCCTGCTTGGCCACTCCGATTTCATAAGCTTGCATACGCCGTTGACGCCGCAGACGAAAAACATCTTGTCGGCGGACAACCTCAAGAAAACCAAGCAAGGCGTGCGAATCGTCAATTGCGCGCGCGGCGGCCTTGTTGACGAGACGGCCTTGCGCGCGCTTCTCGATAGCGGCCATGTGGCGGGGGCGGCATTCGATGTGTTCGTGAACGAACCGCCGACCGGTAATCCGCTTTTCGGCCATCCCAATGTCGTCTGCACACCGCATCTTGGCGCAGCGACAAGCGAGGCACAGGAGAATGTTGCTCTGCAAATCGCCGAGCAAATGGCCGATTATTTGATTCGCGGGGCGATTTCGAACGCCATCAATTTTCCTTCGATCACCGCCGAGGAAGCACCCAGACTCAAGCCCTTCATTGCGCTCGCCGACCGGATCGGTTCCTTCGCCGGCCAGCTCGTCGATAGCGGGATCAAGCGAGCGGTGATCACTTATGAAGGCGATGTGGCCGGTTTGAACACAAAAGCGCTAACCGCATCGGCTATCGCTGGCCTTTTGCGGCCCCTGCTCGCCGACATTAATATCGTTTCCGCGCCGAGTGTGGCCAAGGAACGGGGCATTGCGATTGACGAAATCACCCGCGCCGCCGAGACCGATTATGTATCGCTGATGACATTGTCGGTTGTAACGGAAGATCACGAACGCTCGATCTCCGGCACCGTTTTTCACGATGGCAAGCCGCGCATCATTTCGATCAACGGGATCGAAGTCGATGCCATCGTCGCGCCAGTGATGATTTACGTGAGCAATGAAGACAAGCCAGGTTTCGTTGGCCGTTTCGCGAGTCTTCTCGGCAATGCCTCGATCAATATCGCGACATTCGCACTCGGCCGCGACCGGGAGGGCGGTTCCGCAGTCGCCCTTGTCGAGGTGGATGGCGCGGTCCCGGAAAAGGTGCTCGCCGAAATCAAGACTCTGCCAGGCGTCAAGGAAGTCAAGGCGCTGGCGTTTTGAAGCCCGTTCACGGCAGGCCCCGGAAAGCGGGGAAGACAAATTCCTCGAAGGAATGTGCTTGTGAGACGATGGGCCAAGAGGTTTTTTTGGCGCGTGGATGCGCAAACTGTGGCAAAAGCGCATCGGGTGGCGGAAGAATGCGCCGGAAAACCCTTCCGGATATTGCAAAAATAATTTTGCGGAGCAGGCTGCGGGT
>DATJLX010000209.1:0-3857 GCA_035509135.1 Methylocella sp. | reverse complement strand
TACATTTACGGAACCTGGTCGGTACTCTGCGCCTTCAATGCGGTTGAACGCGATCCGCGCAGCCCCGATGGGCAAAAAGCTGTTGATTGGTTGAAATCGATCCAGAACCCGGACGGCGGCTGGGGCGAGGGAGGGGAGAGTTATGCGCTCGATTATGCGGGCTACCGTCCGGCACCAAGCACGCCGTCGCAGACGGCATGGGCTTTGCTTGGGTTGATGGCCGCCGGTTTTATCGACCATGATGCGGTCACTTTGGGGGTGCGTTATCTCGCGCGAGCCCAGGCGGAGGATGGATTTTGGAAGGAAGAGCAATTCACCGCGACGGGCTTTCCCCGGGTCTTTTATCTGCGCTATCACGGCTATGCGAAATTTTTCCCGCTCTGGGCGATGGCGCGCTATCGCAATCTCAAAACAGGCAATCGGCCTCCGGTTCTGGTGGGGATGTGAACGCTTCCCCAATCATCGCCGTCACCGGCCTTAAGACCGAAGCCCGGCTTGTTGCCGGGCCGCGCATCCATGCCATCGCGGGCGGCGGCAACTCTTCGGCCCTTGCGCGCGCCTTGGAAGCCGCCGTTGCAAGAAAGGCCTCGGCGATCATCAGTTTTGGCGTCGCGGGCGGACTGGCGCCGGGCCTCCCGCCAGGCTCGAAGCTGATCGCGCGGTCGATCATCGCCGAGGACGGCGCCCGCTATTATGGCGATCCGCTTTGGTCGCAGCGGCTTTCCACGGCGCTCAGCGGCGCGATGATCGCCGACATCGCCGGGGTCGAAGCGCCGCTCGCCGGCCATGAGGAAAAACACGCCCTGCATCTCAAAACGGGAGCGCATGCGGCGGATATGGAATCCCACATTGCCGCGCGTATCGCCGCCGCCCACAAGCTGCCCTTCGCGGCGTTTCGCGTCGTCGCCGACCCCTCGCACCGGCGGCTGCCGCACGCCGCCCTGGTGGCCTTGAGAGCGGATGGCTCGCTCGCTCTTGCCGCGATCGCCCGATCGATTTTGAGGAACCCGCACCAGATTCCGCTGTTGGTGCGGACCGCCCGCGATGCGCAGGCGGCCTTCTTGGCTCTATTCCGCAGCCGAAAGGTGCTGGCCGGAACCTTCGGCTTCCCGGATCTCCGCGAGCTTTTGCTCGACGTGCCGGCTGAAGAGATACTCGGCGGGACGCTGCAGGTGTAGCGGGATATCGGGCGCCATCGGGCCCTTGGTGCGAATGCCGCGCAAGGCGACGCCGAGGGCCCGCAGCGGATGGTTGAAGGCGTCTTCCACCGCGGTCGCCTCGAAGCCGCAATGGACCATGCAGTCGGCGCATTTTTCATATTGGCCGGTCCCATAGGAGTCCCAATCGGTCTCCTCCATGAGGGCCTTGAAGCTCGCCGCATAGCCTTCCCCGAGAAGATAACAGGGCCGCTGCCAGCCGAAGACGGTGCGCGTCGGATTGCCCCAAGGCGTGCACTGATAGGTCTGATTGCCGGCGAGAAAATCGAGGAACAGCTTCGATTGGAAGAAAGGCCAAGCCTTACCGCCCCTGCCCAAGGCAAAAATTTGACGGAAAAGCGATTTGGTTTTCTCGCGATTGAGGAAATGCTGCTGGTCGGGCGCCCGTTCGTAGGCGTAGCCAGGCGAGACGGTGATCCCCTCGATGCCAAGCGCCGCCACTTGATCGAAAAATGCCGCGACCCGGGCAGCATCCGCATTGTTGAAGAGCGTGCAATTGATGGTCACCCGGAAACCGCGATCTTTGGCGCGTTTTAAGGCATCGATGGCGCGATCGTAGACGCCCTGCTGACAGACTGACAGGTCATGCATCTCGGCGTCGCCATCGAGGTGGATCGACCAGTTGAAGTAGCGGTTCGGCCGATAGCGGTCGAGATTTTTCGCCAAAAGAAGCGCGTTGGTGCAGACGGTCACGAATTTCCGTCGGGCGATCGCGCCCCGCACGATCTCGGGAAGATCCTTGTGCAGCAGGGGCTCGCCGCCGGCGATCACGACGACAGGCGCGCCGCATTCATCGATCGCCGCGAGGCATTCTTCGAGCGGCAGGCGCTGATTGAGGATCTTGTCCGGATAATCGATCTTGCCGCAGCCCGCGCAAGCGAGATTGCACCGGAACAGGGGTTCGAGCATGAGGACGAGCGGAAAGCGCTTGCGTCCCGCCAGGCGCTGGCGAACCACATAGGCGCCGATCTGAGCCATTTGCAGAATCGGTATTCCCAATGCTTGCTCCTTAAGAGAGGTGCTGGTTAAAAAGGGTCTGGCCGCCACGAGGGAAGCGAGGGTTCATCCGTTGAGTTCGGCAGGCAAATTGAATTCTATATCTTCGGCGACGCCAGGCAAGATTGTCAATTCCAGTGGTCCGAGGCTGCGCAAGGCTTCCACCACGCCCTCGACAAGAATTTCCGGTGCCGAGGCGCCAGCGGTCAGGCCGATGATTCCCGCCTCGCGCAGAACGCCGCGATCAAGCTCGCTCGCGTCCGCGATGAGAAAGGCCGGGATATTCGCTTCGGCGCCGATTTCCTGCAGGCGGGTCGAATTCGAGCTGTTCTTGGCGCCGACGACCAGCAGCACGTCGACGAGCTTGCTCAGCGCGCGCACCGCGCCCTGCCGGTTTTGCGTCGCGTAGCAGATGTCTTTCGTCTCGGGCCCGGCGATGTCGATGAAGCGGTGTTTGAGCGCGGCAATAATCGATCTTGTTTCGTCGACACTCAAAGTGGTTTGCGAAACATAGGCCATGGGCGTGCTTGGAGCAAGGTCGAGCGTCTCCACATCGGCTTCCGACTGGACGAGATGGATAGGGCCTGGAATGCGTCCCATCGTTCCCACGACCTCCGGATGTCCGGCGTGGCCGATCAGGACGACGGTTCTGCCCTGTTGCACATAGCGTTCCCCTTGGCTATGAACTTTCGAGACCAACGGACAGGTGGCGTCAAGAACCGGCAGTCCAAGCGCGGCGGCCTCGTCCTCGACGGAACGGGCAACGCCATGGGCGCTGAAAATCGTGCGGGCGCCCCGGGGAATCTCGTCCAGATGCTCGACGAAACGGGCGCCCTTCGCCTTGAGGCTCTCGACGACAAAACCGTTATGGACAATCTCGTGGCGAACATAGATCGGAGGCCCGTATTTTTCGAGCGCCCTTTCGACGATTTCGATCGCGCGGACGACACCTGCACAAAATCCACGGGGTTGCGCCAAAATGACTTTCATGCAATTTGCCTAGTGCAGGAGCGAAAATATGTTGAAAATAAGAATTTTCCGGCGGAAGCGCCGTCCTGACCCCGCATCGGGCGTAGCCGTTCTGAGCCGATAGCCAAACAAAGGACAATGCCTTTTCGCCGCAGGCTGGACCATGCTCCGAAAAAGTGGCCCGGCTTTTTCGAGTCCCACATACTCCAACTCTTTGAATTTGAGCGGTTCCTCCGTGATCCGACAATTCCATCTGATCAGGAGAAGCGTTCTAGTCAACAGCGTCACTGACAAGCTAAGTCAGGGATAACCAAGGTGCCCCGGCAATACCGGCCGGAGAGATGTTTCCCGGGATATGGGGTCCTTGAATGGCCTTAGTTCCATGCAAGAGTGGATGCCAAAACAGTGCCGACATTGCCGGGGGGTGATCATGGGAGATACAAACTAGGATCATGGGGAGATCAAACTAGAGAGAGACGATGGGCGATTCTATTTCGTAACGTCCATGATCTAGAGCATGTTCCTTAAAAAGTTTATTGACTTTTTTTGGTTGGGACAGGCTTCAACTCATTTTGAATTTAAGAAATTCCATTCAATCACGGGCGGCCACGTGGCGGAGATGCCCTCTAGCGGAGCCTTGGCGGGCTTCATTTCCGGTTGGCGATAGGTGAGCAT
>DATJLX010000208.1:0-5927 GCA_035509135.1 Methylocella sp. | reverse complement strand
TGGCACGAGCGGCGCTGGGGTTCTCGACATGGATCTGCGGGCCGCCTGTCTGGCGGCGCTTGACATTCCGCGCGAGAAGGCCCGCGCGCATGCGCTGACCTTCACCTGGGCGAAGAGCGCGCGGCAGTTCCTCGACAATATATTGCTGGCCAAATCGGCGAACCGGGGCTGCTTCACCGCGAAACCCGGCTTTTTAGGCTAAAGCGCCGCGAAAAATGGGGCTTCCCGCCCCAAGATAGTGCCGCCGCGATCCCCCATCGAAGATTTTGAGCCGAATAAAACGGCTCCTTGCTGTCCGCCCCCTCGTGCGCGCGGCCTCTTAAAGTGCGCTTGATCAGTCCCATATATCGGGCATGGACGAAAATAGTTTTGGACCGCACACTTTCTCTTTGTCTTTTCTCGACGATGCGGCGCAAGAGGCATCCGGCCGTTCCGCTGCGGACAATTCACATGGCGCTTCCACTCTCCAGGATCAAGCGGGCCCCGACAGCACGCTTCTCGACGCCTATTCGAAGGCTGTGACCCATGTTGTCGAGCAGGTTGGGCCAAGCGTCGTGCGGCTCGATATCCGGCAAGCCCGCCGCGGCGGATCGGGTTCAGGCGTCATCCTCTCGCCGGACGGTTTGGTTCTCACTAATAGCCATGTCGTGCAAGGCGCCAAGCGTGCCAATGTCACGGCGATCGATGGCCGCAGCTTCTCTGGCCGGGTCCTCGGGGACGACCCCGACTCCGATCTCGCCTTGGTGCGGATCGATGAAGACGCGACGCTTCCGGCGGCGAAGCTAGGCAATTCAAAAAAGCTGAAACCGGGAGAAATCGCCATTGCGATCGGCAATCCGCTCGGCTTCGACGCAAGTGTCACGGCGGGGGTCATATCCGCGCTCGGGCGCTCCTTGCGCTCAAAGGGCGGCCGTTTGATCGAAGATGTGATTCAGACCGACGCGGCGCTCAATCCCGGCAATTCGGGCGGCCCGCTTGTCTCCTCGAAAGGCGAGGTCATCGGCATCAACACCGCGATCATTTCCGGGGCGCAGGGCATTTGCTTTGCGGTGGCATCCAACACGGCGAGTTTCGTGCTCGGCGAACTCGTGGCGCATGGACGGGTCCGCCGCGCTTATCTCGGGATTGGTGCCGGCACGGTTCCCCTGGCGCGCCGGACCGTTTTGCGCCTCGGCCTCGCGCAGCGGATGGGCGCCGTTGTGAGCGCGGTCGAGGCGGGCAGCCCCGCCGATCACGCGGGCCTGCTCACGGGCGATATTTTGCTTGCTGTCGACGGCATCCCCATCACTGGGGCGGATGATCTCGTGCGTTTGCTCGACGCGGAGAAGATTGATCGCACGATCCCGTTCGACGTCCTGCGCCGTTCGGATATGCGCCGGTTCTGGGCGGCGCTGCGCGAACGATAGGAGAACGCCTGCCCTTAATGAGGATAATCCGGTTCGCGTCAACGACGCCTTTGTTGAGAAGCTCGATCTGGCCGAATTTATGGTTATCTCAATCGGGTTCAGTTGAGCCGTCGGCTTGAGCACGAGAGCAGGCACGGGGAACTGGTTGAAGCCCGATTGGCAAAGATCGGTACCCATGCGTCCGCCAGGAAAAAAGTAGCTGCATCAGTAATAGCCGACATCGCCACGCGTCTTTCCGCGAAACACCCAGTATGACCATGCCGTGTACATTAGAATGATGGGCAGCAAAAGTAGCGTACCAACCAGGAGGAAGGCTTGCGTTCCTTCTGAAGAGGCCGCCTGCCACAGCGTGAAATGGCCGGGCACGATCATTGGCCAGAAACTAATCGCGATCCCGAGATAACAGAGCAAGAAGAGGCCCATGGCGCAGAGAAAGGGCGCGGCATCGCCGCCCCAGCCGAGGAGCGCGCGCCAGGAAGCGAAGGCGATGACAGTTGTCAGAATAGGCACAGGCGCGAGGAAAGCAAGGTTAGGCCAGGAGAACCAACGTTGTGCGATATCGGGGGTCGACAATGGCATCCACACACTAACGACGAGCATCGCGGTGAGCACGCCAATGAGGCAGATACGACCAACGCGCCGGGCCCAGGCCTGAAGCGCCCCTTCTGTTTTGATCACCAGCCAACCAGCACCAAGAAGCCCATAACCGAACATAAGGGCGAGGCCAGTCAGGACTGAGAAGGGTGTCAGCCAGTCCCAGGATGTACCGGCAAAGTTACGCCCGTCGACCTTAAAGCCCTGAATAAACGCTCCAAGCACCGTCCCTTGAGCGAAGGTGGCGACACCAGAGCCGATGCAAAATCCGTTCGACCAGAAGCGATGGATCCAGGGCTGCCGGAACCGGAACTCGAAGGCCACTCCTCGGAATACCAACGCCAAAAGCATCAGAAGCACCGGGAAATAGACGGCCGGAATAATGATAGCGAAGGCCAATGGGAAGACCGCAAGAAGTGCGAGTCCGCCCAAAATGAGCCAGGTCTCGTTGCCGTCCCATACGGGTGCTATGGTGTTCATTATCGTCGCACGGTGCTCCTCCGCAGCCGGGCCGTAGAGCATACCGACACCGAGGTCGAAGCCATCGAGCAGCACGTAGAAAAAGATCCCAAACGCAATGATCGCGGTCCATATTGGCACCAGGTCGAGGACGCTGCCATTCACGGCCATCACTCCACTATATTGCTAAAAGGTGCCTGAGGTCGCAGCCCCTCGACCGGTATGCGTGTCTCGACATCCTCGGTCGGGCCCTGCCTCACTAAGCGTGCCATTACCGCGAGTCCCGCTGGGAACATTAAGAGATAGATCGCAACATAGGCCAGGAGCGACAAAAGCACGTCGAACCCTGTTAGGGATGGCGAAACGGATTGCGCCGTACGCATTAATCCGTACACGGTCCAGGGCTGCCGGCCGACCTCTGTAGTGATCCATCCTGCGAGCACCGCCACGAAGCCAAGCGGAGCCGTCCATTGGCAAAGGCGCAGGAACCAGCCCGTCTCAAATAGTTGACCACGTATCCGCAGAAGCCAGCCCAACGACACCACCACCAGCATAACAAGGCCGATGCCGACCATAACCCGAAATGCGAAGAACACGGGCCACACCGGTGGCCGTTCATCGGGGGGCCACTGCTTGAGGCCTTTGATCCCGCCGTTGAGCGAATGGGTAAGGATGAGACTGCCCAGATAGGGAATATCTATCGCGTAGAGATTGCGTTCGCCCTGCTGATCCGGGATGGCAAAAAGTGTAAAGGGCACGGGCGCAGTGGTCTCCCACCGAGCTTCGATCGCCGCCAACTTAGCCGGTTGATAGTCTCTCGTGTTGAGGCCATGGAGGTCACCAAGTGCAATCTGCAACGGTACGAACAGCGCAAGGAACCCGAGTGCCATCAGTACCATCCGTCGAGATTCCTCAGCGAAGCCCCCACGCCGGAAAAGATAGGCCCCGACCCCTAGCACAACAAAGCCAGTTGTCACGTAGAATGCACTGACATTATGCGCGAGGCGATAAGGAAAGGAGGGGCTGAAGACGATCTCTAACCAGCTGAATGGAAAAAAACGGCCGTCGTCTCCGATCTCGAAGCCTGCGGGCGTCTGCATCCAGCTGTTCACCGAAAGGATCCAGAAAGACGAAAAAAGCGTGCCGATCGCGACCATGCACGCAGCGAAAAAATGCGCCCAGCGCGGTACCAATCTTCGGCCAAAGAGAAGTATTCCGAGGAACGCAGCCTCCAAAAAGAAGGCCATCAGATCCTCATATGCCATCATCGGCGAAACGACGTTGGCGACGGCATCCGAGAAGCGCGACCAGTTGGTGCCAAATTGAAACGGCATCACGATTCCCGATACCACGCCCATGGCAAAGGATACCGCGAAAATCCGGATCCAAAAGCGAGATAAACGGAGCCAAACATCTTCCTTCCGAAAGAAGAAAAGACCCTCCAATACCGCTATGTAGGAGGCAAGCCCCACCGTGAAGGCCGGCAATAAGATATGCCAGGCCATCACCCAGACCCATTGCAAGCGTGACAAGTAAACGGGATCGAGAGTAATCGTCACTCTCCGTGGTTTGACGTCATGCCTCGTCCAGCGTGAAACATCATTTTCACCCAAAATCCGTCGCCGACCGCCATCTCAAGTATATGGTAGTCGTTGGCAACGAATTTAGGTCGGTTCGAAGTAACTTAATATGCTCTAGTCTTCTTTATCAGGCTCGGCCATCCTCCAAGAATTGGCGCAACACGATGGCATTGTTGTGGACTCGATCCTTTGCCGCGAAGAGCAAGGTGATTGCCTTGGATTTCCGCGCAATATTTAGCAATTCGGCGGCAGCAGGGTTGTGCCTCAGTTCGGCGATATAGCGCGCCTGGAATTCAGGCCATCTTTCAGAATCATGGGCAAACCAGCGCCGCAACGCATCGCTCGGCGCGACATCTTTGAGCCAGGCTTCGACGCGCGCTTTATCTCGGGCAATCCCGCGCGGCCAAAGCCGGTCCACAAGAATACGGGCACCGTCCGAGGGCTCGGGCGGCTCGTAGATCCGTTTGATGCAAATGCTTTTCATTGGTCCCTGAGCGCTAGCCCTAATAACTCATCCAACAGTCAGAGGTTCCAAGTTGAATTCTTCGGGATTTTCGCCCGGGTCAAAGGGCCGGTAAGTCCCCGAAGTCTTTTCGTTCTTTCCAGAAGATAACCGCAATGAAAAAAACCATAAAACACAGAATATCGTACGAGGATATGGTAATGCGAGTCATTCCCAAGAAAGGTCTGAGTTAAGCTGTTGCAGCGAAAGTTTTTAACCATTCTAACCTAAATGTAATTCGTTGATCATTAGGCTACGAAGGTTTACAAAGCGAGATTCTTGCAAACTGGCGGCAACGCTGCTGCCAATCCCCCGGTACAAGCATTGGCCAAGTTTTGCGGCTGTGCGAGGCCGGGCGGCTCGGAGGCTTACACATGGTCGGGGCCCTTATCATTGTCCTGCGCGAGTCCGTTGAAGCCGGATTGATCATCGGCATCGTGCTGGCCGTGACGCGGGGCATGCCCTTCCGCATCCGCACCATCGCCGGCGGCGCTGTCTGTGGTCTTTTGGGCGCGGCGCTGGTGGCATCCTTCGCGGGAGCCATCTCAAGCGCGCTTTCGGGTGCAGGCCAGGAGGTCTTCAATGCTTCCGTTCTCGGCCTCGCGGTGATCATGCTTGCCTGGCACAATGTCTGGATGGCGCGCCATGGCCGCCAGATGAGCGAGGATATGCGCCGGCTTGGGCGTGATGTAATGAGCGGGGCGCGATCCATGACGGCGCTTGCCATCGTCATCGCCTTGGCGGTCCTCCGGGAAGGGTCCGAAATCATTCTATTCCTTTATGGTGTCGTCCTTTCGAGTGGTGAATCGGGGATAAGCTTGCTGCTTGGCGGTGTGCTTGGGCTTGTGCTTGGCGCCTTGATCAGTGCTTTTGCCTATGGCGGCCTTGCGATCATCCCCGCGCGTCATCTCTTCAAGGTGACCAGTATTCTGATTGCCTTCATGGCAGCCGGAATGGCGGCGCAAAGCATCGCTTTTCTTGAGCAAGCCGATATCGCAACCGCCCTCGGAGGCGTCGTCTGGAATTCCTCGTCCCTGGTGGCGGATAACAGCATCGCGGGACGCGTCCTTCACACGCTTCTTGGTTATACCGGCAAGCCCACGCAGCTGCAGCTCTTGGTCTATCTCGCCACGCTCGGGACGATCTTCGGTCTCATGAAATGGGCAGCGCCATCGGCAGGACCCAATCGGCAGTTTGCGACGAATTGAATGAATGAAACGAGGCATTTATCAGGCAAAGCGTGAGGCGCGGCAATTCAGCGCATAAACTCGGCTCTGGCTGCGAGATCGCAAGTGAAGCTTACAAGTTCATTGCTTTGAATTGAAATAAGCGATAGGGGAATGACACGCCGCGAGAGTCGTGAGCGGCGTCTTCCGCCGTCCTGCT
>DATJLX010000207.1:0-11646 GCA_035509135.1 Methylocella sp. | reverse complement strand
CTTTGCTGAGCTTCCCAAGCTGCATACGAGGGTTCGATTCCCTTCGCCCGCTCCAAATTCCGACAACGCCCAAAGCCTGCTTGTCATGGGGCATCCTATGTGAACTTGCTTCCATGACTCTTGGAAAGACAGTTTTCCCGCTTGCCTTGCTGTGCGCGTTAATCATTCCAGCGTCCGGCGGCAGGCTTGCCGAGTCCGGTGCCGTGCCGGGTGCAACTCATGCCTTGTCGCTCGCGAAGTTCTTAGGCTCCATTTGTGGAAATCCTGGTTCAGAGCGGGGAGGGCTGTTAATGGTGGAATATACGGGCGTTCGCGCCGCGCGCATATCCGCAACGGACCGAATGGGTGTCGCGACGTGGCTCAGAATTGCAGAATCTTCGAAAGGGGCAATTCCAGGGGGGCTGAAGTATGAGATGATTACGCGTGTCGATAATCCGGATCGTTATACGATTGCTGGAACCATTGCCAATCTGGAGATGGCGGCAGCTGCCGGTGCCCTCATAGGCGCGGAAGGGCCGAACGAGCCGGGAAACGATGTCTGCAATTATAAAGGGATTGTCGGGTGCAAGAAGGCACCTTATTCCTGGGTGCCCTTGGCGATGTTCCAGCGGGATTTCTACATCGCGGTTCATGCCGACCCGAAGCTGAAGGGCGTGCCGGTTTTCTGTCCGTCCGAGGTTGGCGATGAATTTGATGATGTTGGTCTTCAGTTTGCTCAAATCCCGGAAAATTGGGTAAATGCCGCGGCAATGGCCCAATATGGACTAACTCCGGGAGTCAAATATTGCGACAAGCTGAATGCGCATAATTATGTCGATAGCCCTTCACAGACGCTGTACAATAATGCAGCTTGGAACTGTGCAACAAAAAGCACGCGAGCCCATCCGGGCTGTGACTCTCTTGAGAATAATAATGGCCCTTCGACCTGGGCGCATCACTATGCCGGCTATTCGGCCTCGGAGCTCCCGGCTATTCCAGCGGTCACGACTGAGACAGGCTGGAGAACGGGTCCTTCGAATAGGCGCCCCTCTATCGATCAATATTCCCAAGGCGTGATCCTGCTTAACGTTTGGCTGTCGCAGTTCAAGCGGGGCTTCGATCTTACCTGCCAATACGAGATGGCGGACGGTTATGGCTCGCCAGGCGAAACGTTCGGGATGTTCGATCACGACTTCAAACCGAAACTGTCCGCAACGTTCCTCCACAACTTCACGTCGATCCTGCATGAGCCCGCGGTGAGCTACAACCCGCGCACTTCGCTGTATTACGCGGTCTCGAATCCGCCGCCGTACGAGCACGACATGCTGCTAGAGAGGAGTGATGGAGCGCTGTTTTTGGCCGTCTGGGACGAAAATATTCCCGAGAATGGCCAAACCGATACGGTGAAGGTCAATCTGGGCGAGGAAGTGGCCTCGGTTGTCGAATATGACCCAACGGTCGGAACCGAACCGGTCATGACGCTCAAGAAGGTGAGTGAGGTTCCCCTCTCGATGACCGATCACGTGCTCATTCTGCAGATAAATAAGCTGCAGGCCGCAAAGATCCATCAGACTCCGCCAAGGGTAAACTGAGACCAGCCGGGAAGAGTTTGGGGAGTGGTCCTTGCCGCAACCCCTGCTTCCATGCCGGAAGATTGTGCTCTAAGGCCATTCCAATTCCAATCGCCTCAATAGCGCACCCGCACATAATCGCCAGGGGCGTCACAGAGGGGTGGCAGCTCGCCATCACCCGGCACTCGCGCTGGCACTGTCTTGCGCGATTGACGGGTGATCCATTTGATCCAATCAACCCACCAGCTTCCTTTATGTTCGTGGGCGCCCTCGAACCAATCCTCGAACTCGCCGGCTGGCGCCGGGCCACGCCAATATTGATATTTCGGCTTGCCAGCTGGATTGATGACGCCTGCGATGTGGCCGGAACCCGCGAGCACATAGCGGACCTTGCCGCCGAGCAGCTTGGCGCCGATGAAGACGGATTTCGCCGGTGCGATATGATCCTCGCGCGTCGCCAAATGATAAACAGGTATTGTGATCTTCGACAGATCGAGGGTCTTGCCGCCCAACTTCGCTTTTCCCCTCGCGAGCCTGTTTTCAAGATAGCAGTGGCGGAGATAGGCAAGATGGTTCGCCGCGGTCATTCGTGTCGAATCCGAATTCCAAGCCAACAGGTCGAAAGCAACCGGTGGTTTGCCCTTCATGTAATTGTTGACGACGAATGACCAGATGAGATCCTCCGGCCGGAGCATGTTGAAGGCCGAAGCCATTTCCGATGCCTCGAGAAAGCCGGTCGCCGCCATTTTTTTGTCGAGCGCGCGCAACCGGTCTTCGTCGACGAACACGCGGAGATCGCCGGCCTGGCTGAAATCGGTTTGAGTCGTGAAAAATGACGCGCTTGATATCCGATTGTCGCCGGTTTGCGCCATATAGGCGAGGGTCATGGCAAGCAGGGTGCCGCCGATGCAATAGCCGATCGCGCTCACCTTGGATTCGCCCGTGGCCCTTTTGATCGCATCGAGGGCCGCAAATATGCCTTCCCGCATATAGGCTTCAAACCCCTTGTCGCGGTGGCGTGTCTCGGGATTGACCCATGAGATCATGAAGACCGTGAGGCCTTGCGAAACCGCGAAGCGGACGAAGCTTTTCTCGGGATTAAGATCGAGAATGTAGTATTTGTTGATCCATGGCGGAATAATCAGCAAAGGCCTTTTGAAAACCGTATCGGTCGCCGGCGCATATTGAATGAGCTCCATGAGATCGTTGCGAAAGATAACCTTTCCTGGGGTTGTCGCGATATTGACGCCGAGTTCGAACTTCGAGGAGTCGCATTGGCTGATTTTGAGCGTGCCCTTGCCCGCTTCCATATCCTTTGCCAGCAGCGCCGCGCCGCGGGCGAGATTCTCGCCGCTCGTCGCCCAGGTTTCCTTGATGAGTTCGGGATTCGTCGCGAGAAAATTCGAAGGCGAGAGAGCACTCGATATCTGCCGCAGGTAGAACCTCGCCTTATCGCGGGTGTGCAGATCGATGTCGCCCGAGCGCTGGACAAGATCCTCAGCCCAAGTCGAGATGATCGCATGGGCTTGCCGCAGAAAATCAAAAAAAGGACTTTCGCGCCATTCGGGCGCGGCAAATCTCTTGTCCGAAGGGTCATAAGGAACGAACGGATTTTCTTGGCCACCGGACATCCGGCGTAAGCTATGGGCCCAAAGGCCCAGGAACTTGACCGTCAAGGATGACTGCGCTTCGAGGGTCTTTGCTGGATCGCTCAGCCAATGTTCAACGACGCGGCTGATCGAACGAAAAGCATCGTTCAGCTCGGCGGAAACATCGGTCTTGCCGCCGCTCTCAATGGGCTTGAAATAGGCGGCGAGGGCCCTTCCGCCCTGTTCAACGAGACGGGCCAAATTATAAGACAAACGCTCGAAATCGGGGGCGGTGGCGCGGTTCTTTTCTTTTGAAGCCTTCTGCGTCTCTTGAACGGGAATGGCAGCCGCCCGGAAATCCGCCATCGCGCCGGGTGCTGGGACTTTGCCGTTGGGGCTCCCGGCGGGGCCGTGTGCGGCGGATCGTCTTGTGCGCTTCGGCGCGACGGGGTGGGGTGCGTCACCTGTCCTGACGCGTGAGCTGCTTTTAGCCTTTGGCGCGGCAGGCGCCCGCGCGATACTCTCGGCGTCAAAGCTTGGAGTTTTTGTTGTGCTCATGGGATGTTCCGCGTTATGTGCGGATTAGCAGGTGAGAAGAGTCGGTTGACACAAGATTGACCTTCAGGAATAGCCAAGCTCTTTCACGATTCTGCGGAAGCCCCTTTGAAAATCGCAAATTTCGGACAATGGCAAACCATTTCGTCGCTCTTCCGACACAATAAGCTTGGATGGTGCCTAGAGGCAACCAAACAAATCCTCAGTGGCTGTATTAGCAATGAAATGGAACCTGTTTTTTTGCCTTCTTACGAGACGCCAGACAGCGGCGGTGCTTACTGGGATTTGTCTGACCCTTGGCCAATCTGCTTTGGCGCAACAGGCCAAAACGGGTGGTTCGCCGCTTGACACATTGATGCAAACGAAACTCTGGGCCGATGTCCCCGAGGCGAAGGATTTCGTCCGTGACACGCGGCCGCCCCCTGACAGTCTCGCTTATCAACCCGTGACGGGAATTGATCCTGAACGGCCTAAACCACGAAGCAAGGATGAACTCCAAGCTTTGCAGGGTGAGTTAGAGCGTGCCGTCGTTCATAATGAGGGGGCCGCTCAGAAACGCCTAGGCTTCAAGAAGCCGAAGGCCACCGCCTCGCAAACAGCCAAACGCGACTAGTACCCACTATCGCTAATCGGGGAGTCGTGATTCAAGGCTGCATGAACAGCCTTTCCGTAGCAGCCCCGATCATATTGACGAGCGAGGAGCGGGCCGAAACGCAACGCGCTTGATGGGCACGCCATAAAGTGCGGTAAGTCAACAGCAGAGGCTCGTCGACCGCTACATTGTCCAGAAAGCTCGTTGGCATGAGGTAGACGCGACGGTCACGGACTGCGCGAACCGGCTGCCAGAACGGATCGTCGTAAAGCGTCTGTGGAACAGGACCACCCTGATAATAGACTCAGGCTGGAAATCACTTAAGCTGGAAAATGAAGGCCCAAGCAACGCCGGCGGGCTCAGGTCAGATGCAAGCCCTTATTCCATATAGCCATATTTCGCATAATACTTCTTGTGAAATTTGTTTCCATGATAAAGCTCGTAGCGGCTCTGCGCGGACGTGTCCACTTTATTGAGGACGACGCCAAGGAGACGGTCCGAGACATTGCTGGCCTCTGCGAGACCGCGTTCGATAACCTCGATTTTTGTCTTCCCCCATTCGACAATGTAGACATAAGTGTCGATGAAGTGACCTGTCGCGCGAACGTCCACGATGGGGGCCACGGGCGACAGATCGACAATGATGTAATCATATTTCGTGCGCAACACATCAATACATTTCTTAAACGCGGCGGAGGCGAGAATTTCATTCGTGTGAGGGAGCTTCGCCGTGGCGCCCGCCGGCAAAAAATGCAGGGTGCTGAAGGGTATTGAAACGATGGCGTCATCCAATGCGATACTGCCCATTACAGCGCCGATTGCTCCCTGCGATTCTGGAGCATATCTTCGTGACAACGATGGGCTGCGGAGATCGGCATCCACCAGAATGACACTTCCGCCGGCATCCGCAATGAGATGCGAGAGATTGGCGGCGATGGTGGATTTGCCTTCGTTTGGCAAGGTCGAAGTCAGCCCGATAACCTTATGAGATTTCAAGGCTCCACTCAAATCGGCGGCAATCTTTACAGAGCGGATCGACTCCGCATAGCGGGAAAACGGAAAATCAACGGCATAGCGAAGCCAATCTTCAACGGGCACGGTGGTCTTGCGATCCCCATTAGGAACTTTGGCCTCATCAATATTGGAGTCAAGCCGCGGGGTGGCGGGAGTCAAAATCGGAGCCATGGCCAAGCAGTTGAAATGCAGCATGTCTTCGACCTGACTGGTCGTCCGCAAAGTGCCGTCCCACGCCTCGCGGAGGTAAGCCACGCCGAAGCTCAAAAACGCTCCACCCGCGAAGGTCAAAAGCAAGACGGTCGACAATTTGGGCGCGCTCTTCGAGGATGGCCGAATCGCGGGACTTATGATCCGCGCCTCGCTGATTGGAACCGACTGTTGCTGAACGGCCTCCATATAGCGTTGGAGAAAGCTGTCATAGAGAGCCCGCGATGTTTCCGCGTTGCTTTCGAGCTCGCGCAATTGAATTTGCGCCTGGCCAGTGGTTTGCGACTGGTTCACGACACTGGCGAGATTTGCCTCGAGGCTTTTCTGCCGGGTGAGAGCGATTTCATAATCGCTTTTGTAGCTCTCGGCTATCTTGCCCATTTCGTCCTTGATGCTGCGCCGCAGCTCCTCCATCTGAGAGCGGAGATTGATCGTCGCCAGATGGTTTTCCCCATAGAGTTTCGCCCACATCGCTTCGCGTTGGGCAAGCTCGAGATATTGTCCCCGCAATTTAATGATCACTTCGCTTTTTAAAGCGTCGGTGATCGACGCGTCGGCGATATTCTGTTTCATGACCGTATTAATCCGGTCGAGACGCGCTTTGGCTTCGTCTGTTGCGGCGCGGGCGAGGATGAGCTGGCTATTGACCTCAACAAGTTCCTGTTCGTTGATTAGCCTTCCCCCTCCCGTATCGACGATATTGTGTTTCTCTTTAAAATCCAAAACAGCATGTTCGGCCGCCGTCGCCTGAGTCCGCAGTTCGGAAATCCGTTGCTGCAACCAGACACTGGCCCGGCGTGTGGCCTGATATTTCGCATTGAGCTGATCATCGATGTAGGCGTCGGCCAAGGTATTGACGATGCGAGCAGCCTTATCCGGATCGCGGGAGGTAAATCCAATATCGATGACATAGGTCAAGCCCAGACGGCTCACCGTGCGCAGCCCATTGAACTTGAGCAAGGCCGAATTTTCGCGGTCGCTTTCCGACGGTGCTTCCAATGATGAAAATCCGGCCAAACCGCCGATGAACGCGATCAAACGGCCGACCGGGCCCTTTGACGAGCCAGCGAATTCCGGGTCATCCGCGAGTTGAAGCTTTCTGACAACGGCAAGGCCTACGTTGTCCGACTTCAAAACTTCAGCTTCTGTTTGGACAGTCGCAGTGTCGACATCGACATCGCCCAAAACCGATTCTTTCTGAAACAGCTGAAGTTTTCGCTTGTCGATAACAATGGAACCGGTAGCCGTGTAACTTGCCGGAGTAGTAAAATAATAAAGTAAACCAAGAGCTAAGCAACAAACGAAAACCACTGTTGCTATGGGACGTTGCCGATTCAGAATCCCGACAATATTTTTCAGACCATCAAAAACTATTGTCTCAGGCCGATGGGCCACATCGTTTGAGTCAGGAGTGCGTTTGTTGATCTGCAGCATTTCTGTCAATTCACCATTGTCGTGCGGCAATCATCCTGCGGAAAAGACTGAAGCACAGACGATAATTTGTTGTCGGCCGTCGAATTTAAAATAAATTAAAATAATATGACGATGCAATATTTTATATTACTAATTTTACCAACGGCACCTGCACCTCCCATTCCCTATTAAGGGTCTATAATCTATTCCTATTTTGCATTATTGAGATTACAGAGCATGGGAACCCTTGAGCCTGGCCTATCATCAGAGCCGGCCTATCGTGGCAAGCTCTGAAATCAAATCGCGTTTTGAAACCATAAAACCGCAAGAAACGCAGAGGATAGTCTCGCGCGGTCAGTCTCGGTTGGTTGGCAACTCAAAAGCAATGCCAGAATCGAACCTGCGTCAAGAGCGATAGCGAGCCGCGGTGCTCAGTATTTTGCTCTCACAGGAACGCCACAGGTCCATAGGACCTGAATCCGGGGGCCATCTGGAGTTTCGACCGGCTGAAAGTCGTAGCACTCCATTCTCGGCGGATGATAGACATATCCATATGGATATGGGAGACCAAAAAAGGGCATTCCCTGGACGGTTCCCACGGGCCTCGCCTGGGCGGCAACCGGCACCATCAACACACCCAGGCATGCTCCGATGGCGGCTGCACCAAACTTGATCATTTCGGGATTCCGTATTTGAACGCGATTTTCTTCCTATATGACATGAGATGCACCCTGGAGCAAGCAGGTTGGGGTGGCGCGCCCGGGCTTCCCTTGCGTTTTGATCCCGGCTATGGAAACGCAACGGGCATCTCCTTCGACCGGGACCTCCATGAAAGCCGTTCACGTCCTGAATGGGCCGAATCTTAACCTTCTCGGGGCACGAGAGCCCGAAATCTATGGTTCCGAGACTCTTGCGGACATCGAGGCGCGCCTCTCTGTGCTGTGCAAGCCGCGCGGAGTGATTTTGTATTTTCGCCAATCGAACCACGAGGGCGACCTCGTGAGCTGGGTGCAGGAAGCGGGCCAAGCCGGCGAGCCGGTGATCCTGAATGCCGGGGCCTATTCGCATACATCGATCGCGCTTCATGATGCGATCAAGGCGGCGAAGACTGACGTGATCGAGGTGCATCTTTCGAATATTCACGCCAGGGAAAGTTTTCGTCACCGGTCTCTGATTTCCCCTGTCGCGCGGGGCGTGATCTTAGGATTTGGCGCTTTGTCTTATGATCTCGCGCTCGAAGCTTTGCTGACGCACGGCGAGGCGGCACACGCGACGGCACCCGCCTTAACGTAACTTTCAAAGATTTGTCATGGTTCTTTCCAGCAAAGACCTATCCAGGGCAACAGTCAAAACGAGAGAAGAAAAGATGAAATATCCGGAGTCAAAACCGGACGTTAGCCCGCCCGCAGCCGCCATTGACACGGAATTGGTTGAGACTTTGGCAGAGCTCGTCACGCGTCTTGGGCTTTCTGAAATTGAAGTCGTGAACGGAGGTTTCAAAATCCGTGTCGCGCGGCAGCTGTCTGCGGCCATCATCCAGCCCGCCGTTGCCCCGCCACAGGCCGCCACGCCGAATGCGGCGGCGGCTCCGGCTGAGGGGCCGGGCCAGGTGAAATCGCCGATGGTTGGAACCGCTTATCTGCGGGCCTCGCCGGACGCCACGCCCTTCGTTGAGATCGGCGCCCAAGTCAAGGCGGGCGATAAGGTTCTTCTTGTTGAGGCGATGAAAACCTTCAATGAGATCCTCGCACCGCGCGCCGGCACGGTGACAGCTATTCTGGTCGAGGATGGCCAGCCGGTCGAATATGGCCAGCCGCTGCTCGTCATCGAATAAAGCCGCGTGGCCGGTGAACTGATATGTTCGACAAGATCCTCATCGCCAACCGTGGTGAAATCGCCTTGCGGATTCTGCGCGCCGCCAAGGAACTTGGCATCGCGACCGTGGCGGTTCACTCGACGGCCGACGCCGATGCGATGCATGTGAAGCTCGCCGATGAATCCGTGTGCATCGGGCCAGCGCCCGCCCGCGATTCCTATCTAAACATTCCAGCCCTCCTCGCGGCCTGTGAAATCACTGGTGCCGAAGCCTTGCATCCGGGCTATGGATTCCTCGCGGAGAATGCGCGGTTCGCGGAGATTCTCGCGGATCATAATATCACTTTCATCGGGCCAAAGCCGGAGCATATCAGGCTCATGGGCGATAAGATCGAGGCCAAATCGACGGTGCTGCGGCTTGGAATTCCATGCGTGCCTGGCTCGCCTGGCGCGATCACCAGTGACAAGGAGGCGGCGGTCGTTGCCCGGGCGCTTGGTTTTCCGGTCCTCGTGAAGGCGGCGGCGGGCGGCGGCGGGCGCGGCATGAAGGTTGCCCGCACCGCGCAAGATCTGAGCGCCGCGATCGAAATGGCGCGGGCCGAAGCCAAGGCGGCCTTCGGCGATGAGTCGGTATATCTTGAGAAATATCTCGAAAAGCCTCGCCATATCGAAATTCAGATTCTGGGCGATGGACATGGCAAGGCAATTCATCTCGGCGAGCGTGATTGCTCACTGCAGCGCCGGCATCAGAAGGTTTGGGAGGAAAGTCCTTCGCCCGGCCTCAACACCCCGCAGTGCCAGGAAATCGGCGAAATCTGTGCCGCCGCGATGCGTGAACTCGGATATTCCGGGGCGGGAACGATTGAGTTCCTCTATGAGGACGGCAAATTTTGCTTCATTGAAATGAATACGCGGATACAGGTCGAGCATCCAGTGACCGAGATGATCACCGGCGTCGATCTCGTCCACGAGCAGATCCGAATCGCGGCGGGTTCCCCCTTGACGCTGACCCAGGATGAGGTCGTCTTTCAGGGGCATGCGATCGAATGCCGGATCAATGCTGAGCATGCCGCAACCTTCCGGCCCTCGCCGGGCAAGATCGCTTATTACCATCCGCCGGGCGGCCTTGGCGTGCGCGTCGATAGCGCCGTCTATGCTGGTTATGCCATCCCCCCGAACTATGATTCGCTCGTTGGAAAGCTCATCGTGCATGGGCGCAACCGCAACGAAGCCTTGATGCGGCTTCGCCGTGCGCTCGATGAATTCATTGTCGATGGAATCGATACCACAATTCCCTTGTTCCAAACCTTGGTTCGCAACGCCGATATCCAGAATGGGCTCTACGACATCCATTGGCTGGAGCGATTTCTTGCGTTGGGAGGTATGGACGAGGGCGGGGCTTGAATGAGCGGTGAACCGCTGCCGTGGCCGCAAGGAGGCGGGTGCGCGGTGGCTTAGCCATTAAAAAATCGCACAACCGGGGCCCCAAGCAGCCCTAACAAAAGCCTGCCCCCCATGGGGTTCACCGGGAACCTGAAGGACAAATTGGAGCGGGTGAAGGGAATCGAACCCTCGTATTCAGCTTGGAAGGCTGCTGCTCTACCATTGAGCTACACCCGCGAATGAGCTACACCCGCGAAGCCTCTGCATGCGGCCTCAGGCGAAGCTGAGGCCGCATTGACGCATGAGCGGCACCGCGCATAAAGCTCAATCTATAAGGCAAGTCCGCGCATCGTCCAAGTCCGGCGGGACCCGTATTCCGCATTTCAGAGGGTGCTCATCCTCACGCAACGGAAACGTGGCATAAACGCAACAACCGTCCCTTTGCCCTTATCCCTTCAAAGCGCTGGCGCCGAAGGCCGTTCGGCATTCGTATCGGCTGGGTCTGGCCTTACCTTTGCCTCAGGGCCTAGAGTGTGTACGACGCAATCATTTCATCCGAGACTTTGCGCACACCGGGTACGCTATCAGCGAGAGCGAGGAGTGCCTTATGTTCTTCCGGGGATCCAACGAGGCCCCAAAGATGCACCACGCCATCGGAAACGACGATATTGCGCTCGCCAAAGTCGGTCCAAGATTGCTCCGCCAGCCGGGCCAGGATCGCTGATCGGATGCCCCGGTCCGCCAGCTGGTCTTTCTCAGGTTGGGAGGGCGCCGACGCCAGCGCCTGAATGAGATTGGCGCGGCTTACGATACCTACAAGCTTGCCATCCTTGAGGATTGGGAGGCGCTTGATCCGGTGTTTCTCAAGGAGATTCGCGAGCTCGGAGAGGGAGGTGTCCTCATTGGCCGAGATGACGTGTTCAGACATGAGCTCTGCCACCTTGCGGCCATGCGATTTCGCATAATCCATGGCAAGCATGCTCGCGGGCGTGATCGCCTCGAGCCACCACGCCCGATGTTTCTCTGTCCCCAACTTTTCGCGATGAAGCAAATCGGCTTCGCTGAGGATGCCAATGACCCGCAGCTCGCCATCGACAACAGGAAGTGCGCTGATGTCGTGATTCACCAAAAGCTGCACCGCTTTCGACACGTCTTCGTCAGGTCCCACCGTCACAACATCGTGGACCATTACATCACGCGCATTCATGCGTTTTCCCTTGCTCTTAAGAGCCTTTTGAACGTCCATGCCGTTCAACGCAACGGCATGGATCAAGTCAGTGAAAGAGGTGGCGATTGCCGACTGCGAGTATAGCCGTGCCAATATGACGCGAATATTTCAAAATGGCCCGCGGGATGGCGATGCTGCCCCCGCTGCGGCGGGGTCTTTGGGGAGGTTGGCGTTTTCAAAAGGGACTTCTCGCGTAAGATCATCGACGCCGTTGCGCCAAAAAAGTTGCATTTATACCCCGTCCTTGAAATTCTGACTCGTTGAGGGTTTTCAAACCGGCGGCGGCATGATTCACCA
>DATJLX010000206.1:0-4568 GCA_035509135.1 Methylocella sp. | reverse complement strand
TTTCAATTGCCGCCTCAACAGCCTGGATGATCCCCTCGGGTGACGAACCCACCAATTCGATCATTTTGTGACCTGATTAGGCATGTGCTCCTCCGATTTTCGGCCGGGTTCCTCGGCGAGCCCATCAAGAGCCTGTGGACTCGGAAAACGGGAAATAAGGTCTTCGCGAGGACGTGGAACCGCCGGGCTGGAAATAAACGCAATCCATCAGGCGGCTTTCCATTAGGGCCAGCGAATCGCGCTATACCAGGATAAGCCGAATGGTCGGGCTGATTGATGCTCGAGTCTATCTATCGAAATCGCTGTTGTGTTTGCGACGCGTGTCTGATTTTTGACAATCGCTTTTCCCCCGAAGGAGGGCTCGTAGCAATGGCGCGACAAGGGTCGTTCGGAAATGTGCATGATTGCAGTATGGCTCGGTCTGCCCGTTCGCGCGCGGCAGATTTTGAGGCCGAGCTCCAGAATGGCGACCAACTCATTATAAGCTTGAGGGTGAGGAAGAATGGCGCTCGGGGCGAATTCGGCACCCAGTTGCTGCCGGCTTGAATATTGAGCTGCAGAGGCATGGCGAGGTGGATAGAATAATTACGGTGTCCGAGGTATTGCGTCAAACTCCATGAGCACCTCGGTGCTCTCCTGGGGAGAGCGCATCAAGCCATAGCTCTTCGCCAGGACGCGGACGGGTTTTGTCGAGCGGCGCAAGACCACGAAGAGATAGAGGTTGGCAGTCTCGGCCCGGATGACGTCGTAGACGTAGTTCATTGTCGTGACGTCGATCTTGTCCCCCTCCACAACGTCAAGCAAATTGATACTCGGAAGGACTCTGGTTCTGACTTTTCCTGCAAATATGGCGATAACCATCGCCTTCGAAAAATCCACGGCAGGAGCGGATTCGCCGGGTGCGTGGCGAGCCCAAGCGGCAGTCCACGCCGCCTGATCCGGGATGCGCTCGATCGAATACTCGGTCACATGGGAGTCATTGCCGCGCCAGCCCCCGAGCACCGGTGCTGATGGCGGCAGCTTTGCACGGTCCGCTGCGAACGCCGCGGCAGCTGCCGTCACATCATAGGCCGCGACCGGCAAAGATGACAACGCCACAAGAAAAAATGCCGCCAAACACCGCATTGAATTCTTCAAGATGGGTCATCCATGAGTTGACTGCCAATGGCAAGTCACTCAATTGGCCTAGGAAAATGAAATGATTTTTACAGCTTCTCGGGATTATGCGCGGGCTTCCGCAAGCGACCGGTCTTTTTTCGCGCCTGATCTGATCAATGCGCTTCAATCGAGAATTTCGGTTTGGATCGACCAGATATCGTAGGCGGGCGCGTCCTCACCATTTGCATAGCCCGACAGGAATTCGCGCATCCCGCCTTCCGCATCATAGGCGGACCGCGCGAGCTTGCCGATATCGCCGCCATAGGCATGGATGCTGATCGCAATGCCATCGGCGGAGGCGTTCGCCAATTGGATGGCATCGCTGCTTTTGGCCGAAGAAATGTCGATCGCGCCGGGCAGCAGAATCCGGGCTTCGCCCTTGGGCGCGGGCGGCTTGCCCGCTTCGACGCCAAAGCACTGGCGCGTCAGGCTCCCGCGCAGCAGGCCCATGATCTCCCAAACAGGCTCGCGGCAAAGGGGCGCCGCTTGACCGCCTGAAAAGATCGAAGCCACCACGGAAAAGCGCCCGGCGCCATCGCTGTAAAGACAATGATGCCGAATCTGACCAAGAGCCGAACTGGAGAATATGGCTGGCAGCCAATCGTCGCTCGCGACGAGCTGGGACATGAGATCGCGCCCGATGACAAGAATCTCACGCTCGCTCTCGGCCAGTTCCACCATCGACTGGAGGTCCCAGATAAATCGCTTCAAGGATTGAGGAACGGGGTCTCTCACTTTTCCCTCGACATTTGGAATGGCGCGGTCTTGGCCCGAGGCGCCGCATAAAGCCGCTCTTAGGGGTGCTCGTGCGCATGGTCCTCGTCATGATCGCCATGCGCCGCAGCCGGCTTATGGACGACAAGGCTTGTCAAAAAATCGCCCGCCGCGATCACGCCGTCATCGTCGATGGCATGGCCAAGGCCCGGCCTTCTCAGGCTCTTGACCGGCACGCCCTGCGCTTTGAGAAGGGTTTTGGTTTCGGTCATCGCGGCGAAGGGCACAATGGGATCGGCTTCGCCATGAATGAGGAGGACCGGCGGTTTCGAACGAATGCCCTGCGCGAGACTCTCAGAGTCAAACACCGCGCCCGAAAAGGCCACAACCGCCGCCATTGGCTTGGGGCGCCGGAGCCCCACATGCAGCGCCAGCATCGCGCCTTGCGAAAAGCCAACGAGCGCCAGATGCGAGTCGGGCAGGCGGCGTTTGACAAGCATTTCATCGAGGAAAGTGTCGAGCAGGGGCGCCACGTTCTTGATGCCATCGATCATATTGGCGGGGCTCATATCCGTCATGTCGAACCATGGCTGGGTGGGCGCGTCACCGGAGGCGGTGGCCGCTTCGGCGGCAAGAAATTCGGCCTTCGGCATGGTGGGCGCCCAGTTGAGCGCGTGATTGACAAGCGCCTGGCCATCACTGTCATGCCCATGCAGAAGGACCACGAGATAGACCGGTTTCCCGCAGGATAAGGCCGCGATCGTGGGACCTTCGACAATCGCCGTCATGGTTCGCCTCTGCCCCTTCAGCACCGGCGCCAAATCATGCAGAATTTGGACCAGCAAAGGGAGGCGGGCGAGGCCGGGGAAAAGAAGGCGGCCTTGGCGGGCAAACTGTCAACGGCCGAATTCGTCCGCCGGGCGGCGCTCAATTATGAACCCGCCGGCGCGGCGGCGGAGGCCGAGCTGCGCAGCCTTGTCGCGTGTTTCGAAGAGCTTCACGCGCGCACCATAGCCCAGCTCAACCGCACCGACGCGGCCCTCGACGCGGCGCTCGCCCATTTCAACCGGCAACCCGCGTGAGCGGCATTGGCGACGCATTGAAGGCCGTCAAACAGGCGATTCTGCTTGAGGAGCGAATCGCAAGCCAGAGCAAGAAGCTCGAACAATTGGCGCAAAACATCATCGAAATGGACAAAAGGCTTGCGGCGCTTGAAGGGCGTATGGAGGGGTTCCTCGCCGCCGCTTCGGCCTACGGCAGCGGTGCGCGGCGTCCGGCAAAACTGATCGAGGCGGCCCCCAAGGAGCAGCCAATCAAGCCGCCCCATGAAAGTTGAGACGCGCTTTGGCGGCGTGTCGTAAAGTATGTTTCCATGCGATCCTACGCGTCTCAGGCGGGAAGACGTACCAGGCCTTGTAAGGTTCTGGGCTCCAATCGGACCAAAATGTTTCACGTGAAACATTTTGGTAAGGTTGGCGCGGAAATTCTTACAAAACTGATGTCTCAGGCATCAGCAGTCCCTCACTCTTTCTTCTCACTCTTGAACAGAAACGGCGCGACGTCGCCGATGCCAGGCGGCCGCTTGGTGGCAAAGGGCAGCGGGCGGCAGACCGCCATGGCAGAGAGCCCGACCCGCGCCGTGAGAAGACCGTTCAACACCCCTTCGCCGAGGCGCGCCGACAATTTCGCGGCGATCCCATGTCCAACAAATTGCTGGATGAGACTGTCGCCCGCCGCCATGCCGCCGGTGATCGCGAGATGTGAGACAATCGAGCGCAACAATTTGAGAAAGCCAAGGAGGCCCGGCCGGCCGCCATAGATTGTGGCGATGCGCCCGATGAGACGGACCGCTTGCACCGCCACGAAGATGACATCGATGATGGCGCGCGGCGCGAGGGCGGTCACAATGGACACCCGTCTGGCGGCGCTCGCGATTTCATGGCGCACCAGCATGTCGAGCGGCTCGACGAGGGTGCGTTCGGCGATGTCGATCAAATCGCTGCCATCGACAATGTCTGTCGCGAGACTGCGGAGATGGCCAAGGGCGCGGGCCGCCTCGGGCCGCGCCGCGTAGAGCGCCGAGAGCTGGGTGACGAGGCGCCGCGCCTCCTTGAAATCGTCCTTTTCACGGGCGCGGGCAAGCCCGATATGCAGTTCGGCGATATGGCGTTGCCGGAGAATGCCGCCAATTTCGCGCACGCCGAGAACAGCGAGCGCGGTCCCGGCAACGCCCGCCAGCACGAGACCAAGGACGCCAAACGCCGGCGACCATGTGAAGAGGTCATCGATGAGCCGCACCAGCCAAAGGCTGAAGCCGAGCGAGACGAGACCGACCGTGGCCGACCAGAAGAGTCCGCCCCAGGAGAGAAGCGCACGGGCGGCCATGCCCTGCTTCTGCGCAGCCTCGACCGCCGCTTCGCCGGCACCGCTGGCCATCAAAGCCTTGGCTTCCGCTTCATAGGGATCAGTCAAGGTTTCGATCACCCGCGGGTTCGGCTTCGCGGCATCGGCCTCGGCGGCCGTGCCCAGACGGAATGCGCGCGGACGGGGTTTTGGTTTAGGCGGCACGAAAGACCTCATTCCATCATTGGCTCAAACACCAGGGTGCGCATCAAAAACCGTCTCCCGGCAGATCAGCCAAGCCGGTCGCCCAGCAGAAATTGGAGGGCGCGATCGAGTCTTATGTGGGGTGGCGG
>DATJLX010000205.1:0-3041 GCA_035509135.1 Methylocella sp. | reverse complement strand
ACGCTGCGATGCGATTGCAAGCCCCTTGGATCAACAATCTTTCTGACGGCCTGTCGATCAAGGACGTAGAGACGTTCCGCCGCGTTATTTTGGCATTGCGTCAAAAACTGGAGAGCAATGAACCGGTCGAGGCAGCGTAAGCGCCGCTCGGTGGCGCAACCTCGCGGAATTAAGCCGAACTTTGTAATGTACATTCCAGAAGAGTGGGCCGGGAGGGACTCGAACCCCCAACCAGACCGTTATGAGCGGCCGGCTCTAACCATTGAGCTACCGGCCCCGGCAGGTCTCGACCGATAAACCGCGTCTTCGTTTGGGCGCGGATGCGGCCCTCATGACCCAAGGCAAAACACCGGGGAAGCGCGCATTACACCCAATTTCAGGCGCGGCGCAATGGCAAGGACTACGCGCGGCCATAAGCCGGGAGGCGTATCGCATTGTCGTGACGCGAGCCGGTGTCCCCTTCGCCGGAAAACCGGCTTTTTCGATAACGGCGCGTCCATCTTGGGGCTAGCGCCCAAGCCGGATCGTTCAAGGTGGTGAAGCGGTTCACCGCTTGCCCGCGCCAACCTACTTTTCGACCGCTTCCCCCGCCTTTGCCCATTCCTGAAAGCCGCCCGGGTAATGGGCGCGGACATCGTCACGCCCAGCCTTTTGGGCGAGTTCGAGGGCCGCCAGCGAGCGTCCGCCGGCGCGGCAGGAGAGCACCACGCGCTTGCCGGGCACGCGCGGAAGCGCGGCGGGATCGAATTTTTGGAGAGGGTTCAGCACCGAGCCCGGGATCCGGCCCGCCGCGAACTCATTGGGCTCGCGCACATCGACGAGCAGGATCGAGCCATCGGCCAACCCTTTTTTCAATTCGTCGCGAGCAACGTTTTCCACCAAATGTGCCGCCAATGCCATCTCCAACCTCCTTCGACCCAAACCTTATTTTACACTAAAAATATGTTTGTTGTTGGAATACCCACAAAGTTAATATGGCATGCTAAGGGCATCAAGCAATATGCGTTCCATGCCGGGAGAGAAGGAATTCCGCCGCGGCGAGATCGCTTGGCTCATTGACATTAAAAAAAGGATCGAACGGTTCAACCGGCCACTCCGCCGTGGCGCACCGGTAAACTCGCAAAAAATCCGCGACCTTGCGTTGATCCTCTTCGACAATGGCATGACGCAGTTCCTGTCGGATCGCGACGGGCCAGAGCGCGGCCAAGGGATGCCGCCGCCCCCCGGAACATGCGCAAGCCATGACGGCGTTGTCTGCTGTCCGTGCGTGCTTGAGGCGGGCCGCAAGATCGGCCGGCAAAAAGGGCGTATCGGCCGGCGCACTGAGCGCAAGTTCCGCTTCAGGGACATGCGCGGCGATCCAATCGAGCCCGGCGAGAATGCCCGCGAGAGGACCCTTGAAGCCAGGCAAATCGTCGGCGACAATGGGGAACCCGAACGCCGCGAATCTCGCCGGATCGCCATTGGCGTTCACCATGAGGCCTTCGCATTGCGGCCGCACTGCCGCGATCACCCAGGCAAGCAAGCTCATTCCACCGACTGTGTGCAGCGCCTTGTCGCCGCCGCCCATCCGCCGTGAAAGCCCGCCCGCGAGAATGATGCCGAAACATTTGCCGGTCCGCATCGAAGCCCGGCTCCCCGCGATTGTCCCCCGCCACATTCTATCCGAACGATATAGGCGCTGGCGCGGCCAGCCTCAAGCAAGGCCTCTAAAACCGGTACCAGACCGCGGCGGTTGGACCAAGTTCGCGTCCTGCATTGATCCCAGCAACAGTGAAAAACCCGCCGATCTGCAGCGACCATTGCGGCGCGATGTCGTAAACGAGACTGGGTTGCAGCTTGGTCCAGGACACGTGCCCGTACTGACTGGTGCCATTGGTGAGTGAGGTGAAGCCCTGCAGCAAAAGGAGAAGCCTCGGCAAAGTGCGCAGACCCGAGGTTAAATCGATCCGCCATTCTCCCGGCTGATTTTCGGCATAAATGCGATATCCCCCCTCCACTTCGACGAAACCTTCCATCCCGGCGATGACGCAATTCTCCCCCGCCATCCCGCGAAGATCGAGCGACGCGGCGCGGCGTATTTCCAAGGGCCCGAGCGAGTCGAACGATTCACCCGGCGAACGCAAGCCGGCTTGAACCGAAAAAACGGCGCTATCCGTGTGATAGAGCCCGACCCTGGCGGCAAACTCGCTTTCACCCAATCCCGTGTAGGATTGCCCCGGCGGAGGGGTGCGGACACGGTCGTAGGCGGGCGCCGCGACCACTGTCAGCCAATCGGTCAGGCCATATTCGAGATAGTTTCCAATTTCGAATTTTTGATAGGCTGGAACGGTCACGAGATTGCCATGCGCGTCGAAGGCGCGCGTCGAATCCGTATAATCCATGTAGGCGATGATCTGCCCATCGCCCGCTGGCAGCAGCCAGGCGCCGCCCCTCGCGGTCCCCAAACCAATAACAGAGAATCCGCAGATGGCGACAAGGCTCATGAATATGGAAGGCAAACGCGGATGACGCAACGCAATGCCCCCTTCACGCAACGCGGCGAGGCGACAACTACTGAAAGATCAATAATATTTGTGCATAACGATCAGGCGCTATCTTAACCGCATTTTCTGCAAACACAATGGATTCATGCGGCGGCTGCGACGGTTTTTTGGCTTGACGGCGCGGCATGGGGATTTGATAGACGGCGCCAGCCAGCCCAGAACAGAGGCTTCTCCTTAAGGCGCATCAAAAGCGCCAGGATGAGCACCCCCGAAACCCGCTTTGATCAGGAGGACGCAGATGTTTCGCTTGAAACATTTTGCCCGAGAAACCGTTTGCTCGACACGATTGAGCACGTGACCCGAGTTTTGCCTGGATTGGCCGCTGTCGCCGACGGCTATGATGTCGTTTTGTGCGACGTCTGGGGCGTCATTCACAATGGCTTTTCGGCGTTTCAGAATGCGGCCGAGGCGCTCGGCCGGTTTCGCGCGAAGGGCGGCAAGGTCGTGCTCATGACCAATTCGCCCAACCCATGCCGGATCGTCGAGGCGCAACTC
>DATJLX010000204.1:0-8079 GCA_035509135.1 Methylocella sp. | reverse complement strand
CGAAGCGTCCCCGGCGGATCCTTCGTTGTCCCTTCGTGGTCTTCGCCAAAAAGACACCTTCACGCCGCCATAAAAGGCGATGGGCTGGGCGGCGTGATCGTGCGTCCGCCAATTGCAACCCGAAGCCTGCGCCAATTTCTTCGCTCACGCGGGATATGCAACATGAGCGAAATCCGTTCTAAAATGTCATCTTGACACCCACCCAGGCTTCCAAGGGCGGCGTAATCGTAATCGCACGCGGGTCATTCGACGAGAAGAGCCCTGGAATCGGAGCGCCAGTGATCTGGTTGGTCGTCGAATCTGTTTCATAGAGAGCGCCATAGGTGGCGGCGCGGTAATCGAGCGCATTGTTGATCAAGCCGTAAATTTGAAAGTGATCATTGACCTGATATGAGGTGCGCAGATTGAGCGTCGCAAAGCCGGACATTGGTGGCAGCGCGTTAATCTCATCGCCAAAATAATACTGTTTTGATCGATAGACGAGGTCCGCTCCGATTTTCCATTCGGGAGATACGAAATAGTCAAAGCCGATCTTGAATTTATGATTTGGAATACCGGGAAGATTGTCGCCTGGTTCAACCTGTATATTGCCGTTGGCGTCCGCATAGGGATTGTTCGGCGATGCGAGCAGCACGGGTGTCAGGAAGATCGCATTTATGTATGAATAATTGGCATAGACGTCCCACTTCTCTGTTGTATATCTCGCGCCCATATCGACACCTTCTCGCAGCGTGTCGCCAGCGTTCGTGTAATAGCCGAAACCCGTCACAACGCTCGGCACGGCGTAGATGTCATCCTGATTTTCGGTTCTATAGAGGCTGATACTCCAGTCTATGTTTCCGGGCATAAGCCAATCGACTTTATTATTGCCTTTAAATCCAGCCTCGACGGTTCGGGCAACGATTTGCTTCAACGGAGGATCAGCAACAAGGAAATTGTCGATCATGCATGGTTGGCTCGGACTTGAACATCCGAGCTCGAGGGGCGTAGGCGCTCGATTGGCTTCCGAGTAGCTGGCGTAAGTCGAAATTTCCGGCGTGATCTTGAATGTCAAGCCAGCGACCGGATTGATGCGGTTGAAATTGTTGCTTGAATTAAGGTTCGGACTCGCGCCGCTCAAATCAACCAAATTGATCTGTGCGTCGTTGAAGCGGGCGCCAGCACGAACGGCGAGTTGGTCGGTGATTTGGAAGTCATCGAGCACGTAGACGCCAATATACGTATTTTGGGCGCTGAGATTGACAGGAGAGACATCATATGCCGGTTGATCGATGAACTCGCCGTAGCTTTGGACAACAAAATCTGGAGGTAGTGTACCAAGAACGCTGTTGCCCTCAAAATGCGTCCACCCATGATCGACGCTCACGCCCGCCGTGATGCTATTCTTATAACCCAGGATTTGATCAGTGTCGGTGAGCTGCGCTGTTGCGCCGGTGCTTTCCGTTTTGGTCCAGTTTCTATCGATCTCGCCCATTGGTTGCCCATCTGGCTGGCTCGGATCTGGATCGACCTGGGTGGTGACATTGCCACTGTTGCAAAGGAACCCAGCGCCGATGGCGCAATGGTAAAAATCGCTGATATTGCCGTCAACATGCGCTTGGGCATAGTTGCGGAAATAGACGTTCCCCTTGAACTTTAGCGTGCTCGAAATCTGTGTCTCATCCGAAAGCGTGATCATCTGGGCCGTGGTTTCCGTCGTTTGCGGAGTGGTGAAAACAGCCGACGGATTTTGCTCGGCGAGTACGATCGGCGTCGTGCCAGCAACCCCAAGGCCATCTGCGGCGCCTGTCATGCTAAAATGAATCTCGTTGCCGTTGTATCGGTAACCGACATCGCCATAACCACGCTCAACGTCCGATTGACCGAAATAGCGGTAACCGTTCGTCCTGACGCCTTCCATGGCGACGTAGTAGGCCCAGTTGCCGTTATTCACGCCGTATTGGGCGGACCCAAGAACATTATAATCACTTCCACCCTGCAGTTTGATTTCGGTGCCCTGCCAGGTGAAGCCATTCTTCATGTTCATCACAACCGCGCCGGCGAGGGCATTGAGCCCGAAAACCGGGTTGCCTGTGACAATCTCCGCACGGTCGATTGCCACGGTGGGAATCAAATCCCAATTAACGACATCGCCATAGGACTCATTGATGCGCACACCGTTCATATAAACAGCAAGACCCTGGGGCGTGCCAGGAACCGGCGATGCGGTCTCGCCGCGAAAGTCGAGCGATTGCGCAAGCGGGCTCCCGATTTCGTCTGTCGTCGAGACGCCTGGCGTGCGCCGAGCAAGATCCTCGGTTATTACGGTCTGGTTCAGATTTCCGATTTCTTGCGCGTCAATGGACTGCGTTTCGCTGGGAATCTGCAGCGCGCTCATGCCCGTGCCGAGCGGCGTCGTGGCAAAGATTTCAACGACGGGCAATTCAATCGTCGGTGACAATGTTTGGACAGAGAGTGATTGGACAGGTGCCGGCTGAGTGGAGGCCGATTGCGTGCCTTCCGGCGCGGCGGTTTGCGCAAGACCTTGCGCCAAGGGCCATGAGCCTATGCCAAGACTCAATGCGCCCAAACCGAAACTCCTCCAAATGCCGGATATCCGCCGCATGATCTTCGGCGCGGACGGCGCAAGGCTTTGGACTGTCCCCGGCGAACCGAGCACGGTGCCAAGGCCCAGAATTCCAGAAAGGCCAGCCGTCCGCCGCATGATGTTTCCCTTCAATCTGCCCGTCTTGGGTGCTCCAAACAATGCAGAAGATTAAATCGTTAAATTCCTGCGGCAATAGAATTTCTGCTACAAGTTGAAAAACAGTCAGGCACTGTTGCATGAATGCACTTTAAAATTTTTGGAAAGTTCAAGCATAGCGCAGCCTATAGAAGAGAAAATTTCTTATTGTTAACGTATTATTTGGTTGTTTTATTATGTTATTTTACCCTAAGAATCATGTTTATTTTCCTTTTTTCTTATAGAAAAACTCTTGTCTTAATCGGGAATATTTCCCGATAAGCGGCGCTGGCTAAGCGTGCTCTCCATCACGCCCAGCCAGCAAGGGAGGCAGCAGGAGCTTTGAGACCTAGCCGCCTGCCGCCTTGAAAGGGTCCCAGCGGCAAGCCTGAAGCTCCTCGCCTGAGGCCCTCCGCTTTGCGAATTCCGGGCGAAATGTCCTATGGTTCCAGGAATTTATCCCATTTCTTGGCGTGGGCATTGCCCCCGTAACCGTGGCATGGTCCCATTGTTGCCTGGCAATCCTGCCAGCCCACATTGCCACGCACAATGTCGCTTCGATTCCGTCTCATCTGCCTGATCGCGATTGTTTTGATTGCGAGCCTCGCCGTCGAAGGCACAATCGTGTCCTTCAACGCCTCGCGGTCTGTGCAGACCGAAATGAACTCGGCTTTGCAAGTCGGCCAGCAGATCGTCACGAGCGCACTGGCCCGGCTGCCGGAGTCAACGGACCGGCGGCGCGATCTCGAAGCGCTGGTGGCCGCCTTCAAAGGCAACCGGCATCTGCGGGTGTCCCTGACCGGCGGCGGCGCGGCGGCCGTGGCTCCCTCCCGCGAAGGATCGCATTTTGGGACGGTGCCGCCCTGGTTTATCCGGTTTCTCGGCATAGCGCCGCTGGCCATGCAAGTGCCGGTCGTGGTCGCGGGGCAAGATTATGGCGGCATTGTCATCGAGACCGATCCGATCAACGAGATCCTAGAAGTCTGGAACGATCTCGGTGACGGCTTCCTCGTGCTCGCCCTCTTCTTCGGCCTCAATATTCTTCTTATCTATTTTTTCATCGGCCGCGCCCTGCGTCCTTTGGATCAGCTTGGCCTCGCGCTGCAGCAGATCGGCCATGGGAATTATAAGTTGAGGATCGGCGGCAACGCCGCCCCAGAATTGTCAAGGCTTCTAGGCAGCTTCAATCGAATGGCCTCGGAACTCGCGGAGCTCGATGAGGAGAAACGCCTCCTGAACGAGCAGCTGCTGAGCATGCAGGAGGAGGAACGCCGCGCGATCGCCCGGGATCTGCACGATGAGATCAGCCCTTTCCTTTTTGCGGTCAACGCCGATCTCGCCGCCATCGCGAGGCTTGCCAAGGAGGGGCGCGGCACCGAGATCGCCCAAGAGATCCAGTCAACCCTGGACGCCGTCTCCCATATGCAGCGGCAGGTCAAGACAATGCTCGGCCGTCTGCGCCCCGGCATCCTCGCCGATTTCGGCTTGGCCGCCGCCATCATGAGCATGGTCGAATTTTGGCGCCGGCGGCATCCGGAAATCCGCTTCAAAACCGACCTTCCCTCGGCCGAGGCCAGCTTCGGCGCCGTGATCGACATCACGATCTATCGCATTGTCCAGGAAAGCTTGAGTAATGCGGTGCGCCATGGCAATCCGGCGGAGATTACGGTGTCGGTGGCCGCGGTGACCGCCGATGATCACGGTCAAGACCGCGTCATCATCGCGGTTGGCAATGATGGTCACGGGATGGACAAAACCGCGGGTTTCGGCTTTGGGCTGACCGGAATGCGGGAGCGGGTGCAGGCGCTTGGCGGTTGTCTTGTTCTCAAGCGAGAACCGGGGCTTGGTCTTTCGGTCACGGCCACCCTTCCCTTGGCAACGCCAAGCAGACATGTTTTCAACTCTTCCCTCGCAGGCGGTGCATGAAGGTTCTTATTGTCGATGACCATCCGATCGTTCATGCGGGCCTTCGCCGCCTCATCGCGGTTGAGCCAAACGCCGAGATTCGCGAAGCGGTGACGGCGAAGGATGCCCTGGCGTGTTTCAAGGATGACCGTCCAGACCTCGTCATCATGGATCTCAACCTGCCGGGCAGCGGCGGGCTGGAGATGATCCGGCGGCTCATGATCGAAGATGATTCGGCCCGCATTCTGGTCTTCAGCGTGCACGATGATTCGATTCATGTCGCCCGTGCCTTCGAGGCCGGCGCGCTTGGTTATGTGACGAAGAACGCGCCGCCGGACCAGATCTCACAGGCCATCTTCCGTGTCGCCGCGGGGCATGATTTCATCGAGCCGCAAATCGCGCAGGACCTCGCCTTGCTGAGCGTCCGGACGTCCCGCCGGTCCCCCTTGTCGCATCCCTTGAAGGAGCTGACACGCCGCGATCTCGAGATCCTCCGGCTTCTTGGCGAAGGATACAGCCTGCAGCAGATCGCCGAGACGATCGGCCTCAGCTACAAGACGGTGGCGAACAATTGCACACACATGAAGACCAAGCTCGGCCTTGCACGAACCGCCGATCTGATCCGGATTGCGATCGAGAACCGGTTTTCCCCGCAAAGCGGCGCGGATTGAAGGAGGATGGTGCGCGGTCTTGCCATGCAAATCAGCCAGCGATTGACACGCCCGCCGATCGGTCTAGTGTCACAGCTGTAACGGTCCCTCCCTTCGAGGGGTAAAAGGGAATGTGGAGCGGCGCTGTCTGCGAGGACTGGCGCTTGAAGCCACAGCTGCCCCCGCAACTGTCAACGGGTAGCCTTGCGCCGATACGCCACTGGGAAACGGGCGACCGCACCCTGGGAAGGCGGCGTGAAGCGATGATCCGCGAGCCAGGAAACCTGCCGTTCAATCGAGCGAAGGCCGGCGGGGTGCCCTGGCCTATCATCGATGCCGGCGCGGCTTGCCCGCCGCCGGCGAAGGAGCCGCCTCCGTTCGGCTCCCCCATTCAAGCACCCGTGATAGGCAAGGACCGGGTGCTCGCTCATGAACCGTCTTTCCAAAATCCCGGCAACGATCGTCACCGGCTTTCTCGGCGCCGGGAAGACGACCCTCATTCGCCACCTTTTGGACAATCCCAAGGGACGCCGTCTCGCCCTCATCATCAATGAGTTTGGCGACGTCGGTATCGACGCGGACATCTTGAACGGCTGCGGCGATCTTTCCTGTGACGCGGGAAATATCATCGAGCTCGCCAATGGCTGCATCTGCTGCACCGTCGCCGACGATTTTTTGCCCGCGATCGAAAGGCTTCTTTCGCTCGATCCGCTGCCTGACCACGTCGTCATAGAAACCTCTGGCCTTGCTTTACCCAAACCCTTGGTGAAGGCCTTTGATTGGCCTTCGGTCCGGGCCCGCTTAACCGTCGATGGCGTGATCGCGGTGGTCGATGGAAGGGCCGTCGCCGACGGACGCTTCGCCGACGACCCGGCCAAATTGGCGCGCCAGCGCGAGGCCGATCCTTCCATCGCGCATGACAATCCGCTCGAAGAGGTCTTCGAGGATCAAATGCTGTGCGCCGATCTCATCGTGCTCAATAAGACCGATCTCATCGATGAATCGGAGCAGCGCCGGATCGCCGCCGGCATCGCGGCGCGCATTCCCCGCGCGGTGAAGATCGTGCCCACCCGCGAGGGGCGGATCGACGCCGCGATCCTACTCGGCCTCGATGCCGCCGCCGAGGATGATCTCGCTGCCCGGCCCTCCCATCACGACGGGCTGGCCGAACACGACCACGACGATTTCGACAGTGCCGTTCTGGAGGTCGGCGCCATCGCCGACAGCGAGGCTTGGCTCACCCGGCTGGCCGAAATCGCGGAAAGCCACGACGTCTTGCGGATCAAAGGCTTTGTCGAGGTGCGGGGCAAGCCGATGCGGCTTCTCGTGCAAGGCGTTGGCAACCGCTTCCAAAAGAGTTTCGACCAGCCTTGGAGCGCCGGAGAGCCGCGCCGCGGGCGCCTCGTTGTCATCGGCGAGAAAGGTTTTGACAAGGCGTCGATTGGCCGGCTCCTCGCAAGCGAGGGAGCGTGAGTCATGCATCTCCTCCGCACGGAAGCGCGGTCGCTCGACGAGGCCGAAACAGCCGTTGATCTCGGGCAAACCCCGGCCGATATCTTGTTTCTCTCTTTTTCCGATAGTGATTTGAGTCTCGTCGCGGCGGCCGCGCAACGCCGCTCCCGCAACGCCCTGAGTCTGAGGCTCGCCAATCTCGGCACACTCAAACATCCCTATTCGGTCGATCTTTATATCGAAAAGGCCGCGCGCCGGGCGCGCTTTGTCTTGATCCGTCTGCTCGGCGGTCTTGACTATTGGCGCTATGGTGTCGAGGAATTTTCCCGTGCGGCACGCGCCCAAAATATCGCGCTTGCCGTCGTGCCGGGCGACGCAATGGACGACCCCCGGCTTGACGCCGCCTCGACGCTGCAGGGCTTTGATCTGCGCTCCATTCACGCCGCTTTTCAGAATGGCGGGGTGGACCACATCGCGGCTCTCCTTGATTTCATCGAGAGCCGTGCAGACGCGCCGCTCGCTTGGCGGGAACCGCCCGGGCTGACCACCATTCCAGTGGCTGGCCGTTTTGAAGCCGGCTGCCGGACATGCGATCAAGCCAAGGGCCGTGCGCTCATCGTCTTCTACCGTTCCTTCATGCTTGCAGGAGACACGGCGCCGGTGACCGCGCTCGCGGACGCCTTCGCCGCGCGCGGGCTCAATGTCATCGCGATTTTTGTTGCGAGCCTCAAGGATGCGGGCGCCATCGATTTTCTTCGCGCGGGATTTGCCCGCGAGAGACCGGACGTCATCATCAATACAACGGGCTTTTCGGCGCGGCTTGATGCGGACGCAAGCGTTCTCGACAGCGCCGATGCGCCGGTCCTGCAAGCAATATTTTCCAGCGCGACGGAAGCGCAATGGCGGCAAAACCCGCGCGGTCTTGGCGCCGCCGATCTCGCCATGACTGTTGTCCTCCCGGAAATGGATGGGCGTTTGATAACCCGCGCGATTGCCTGCAAGGCGGAAGCCGGACATTGCGCCGATCTTGAATTCACGCCCCGCTTTCATGCGCCTTTGCCTTCCCGCATCGGCTTTGTCGCCGATCTCGCCGCGGCCTGGGTGAACTTGCGTAAGACGCCACACGCGCATCGCAAGATCGCCTGCGTCCTGTCGGATTATCCCGGCAAGACTGGGCGCACCGGCTATGCCGTGGGACTCGATACGGGAAGGAGCGTCACCTCGATTGCCCATTCGCTGAGCGAGGCGGGATATACTATCGGGCCGCTCCCGCACCCTGATGCATTGCTGCGCAATCTCGAAGCGGCGGCCACGACGGAAAGTCTGGCGCTCGCCGATTATGCCGCGGCA
>DATJLX010000203.1:0-4938 GCA_035509135.1 Methylocella sp. | reverse complement strand
AATACCAATGCGACATCATAGTGACAACAAACAAAGGAGAGCCCTATGTCGCTATTACGTCCCCTCGACCCCGCATTCCCGATCGACCGTCAAGTCGCGATCGACGCCAGCCCGGTGGTTCTGGTCAATCTGTTTACGCTCGACAAGGCGGATGAGCAGACCTTTCTCAAGACCTGGCAGGACGACGCTGCATTCATGAAACGCCAGCCAGGCTTCATCTCCACCCAGCTTCACCGCGCCATCGGCGAGAACCCGACCTATCTTAATTACGCAGTCTGGGAATCGACCGCTGCTTTCCGGGGTGCATTCTCGCATCCCGAGTTCAGGGCAAAACTCTCGCTCTATCCATCGTCTGCTGTCGCTTCTCCGCACCTTTTCCAGAAGGTCGCGGTTCCCGACATCTGCGTCGCATAGGCGCTCGCGCAGGAATAGGAGCGAAACCCATGCTCAAGATCGTCCATCCCGTCGCAGGCGTGCTTGCGATGCTCACGATAGCGACCTTCTGGCTCTCTACCGCTTTGGCTGAGCTGTTGGGCTCCGGGCCGGTCGTTGTAGCCGTCAAGACCGCCATCCCTTGGGGCTTCCTGTTGCTGATTCCTGCGCTCGCCGCCGCAGGAGGCTCCGGCTTTGCCTTGTCAAACGAGCGGCGCGCTGGACTGGTCGGAGCGAAGCTGAAGCGCATGCCGCTGATCGCCGCCAACGGCATTCTGGTTCTTATTCCCTCTGCATTGTTTCTCGCGTCCAAGGCGCGGGCCGGGGAGTTCGATACAAGTTTCTACGCCGTCCAAGCGCTCGAACTCGTTGCAGGTGCGGCGAACATCACCTTGCTTGGCCTCAACATGCGCGACGGGCTGAAAATGAAGGGCCGCTTTCGCCGCAGGCCGGCTTAGTTGGGAGGGAATCACAAGGAATACTTAGCTATTTCAGTTTCTTGGCAGGCAGAGGGATGGCCAGAAGCCAGTGCCCAGTTTGACCTCGGTTGGTCCACCATTTTTCCTTCCAAACAGGTGCCAGGTGTCGAGGACCACACCTAGCCGTGGGAAGCCGGGGCCACCACCACCTTGCGGTAAAGATGCCAGGTCGCATGGGCAAGCACGGGCACCACGACCGCGAGACCGGCAAAGACCAGCAGGAAGCCAATCGCCAGGGACGCGGCGACAATCAAGCCCCAGAGCGCCATGACGAACGGGTTCATCAGCACCGCCTTGATGGAGGTGAGAATGGCGATGGGAACATCGACATCAAGATCAAGAAGCATCGGGAAGGAGACGACGCTGACGCTCAGGGAGAGCACCGCAAAAACAAAGCCGATTGCGGTCCCGAAACCAATCAATTTCCAGCCTTGTGGTGTGCCAAAGACCTCACCCATGAACCGCGCGAAGGACTGCGGCGGCGCGGGACCAAAGAGCGTGGCATAAAGAGACTGGGCTGAAAATAACCAGCAGGCGAAGATCACCAGCAGGATGAGGCCGAGCGACAGAATGGGAAACATCCGATGCGACCACACCACGGCGAAGGCGTGTTTCCACGAGGTGTCGAGGCCAAGCTCCCGGCAGCGGCTCATCTCGTAAAGGCCGATCGCCGCGAAAGGGCCAATGAGAGCGAAGCCCGACAGAAGCGGGAACAGCAAAGGCAAGGAATTATCGACGACGAGCCAAATGCCGGCGATTGGATAGATGAGACCCAGGAAAACGAGGTGTGACGGCTTTGCCAGGAAATCGTCAACACCTTCGGTCAATGCCTGCTTCAGATCCTGGAGTCCGATCTTGCGGATAAGGGGATAGGCCGGAGAGACCTCCGGACGGGCGATTGTATGGGCGTTCATCGCAAGCGTCCCTCCTCGACCGGCTTGGCCGGGCGCGGTCACGAGGCTTACGTCGCGCCATATCGACAGCGGCCGTTCACGCGGGACCGCGACATTTCTTTTCAAGACTATACGCCCAGATTGCGAGACTGGTCGAGTGAATTCTCACGGGCGTAACGCGCCTGGGGATCGCCCTGAAAATTGTAAGAGCCGATGTGGGTCAGCTTGCCTTCGGTATCGAGCCAGATCTTGCCGCCGATGTCGCGCCACTTCTGGCAGAAGCCAAAATCCTCGCTGACATAAGCGCCGGTGTCCTTATCGATCATGCACTCGAAAAGCGCGTAGCTTTCGGCTGTCTTGGCGTTGGAATAGGCATGCACGCTGCTGTAGCGGCATTCCGGATAGGCCGCGATCATGCGTTCGATCACCTGCCGTTTGAGGAGCATGAAGCCGCCGCCGCTATAGATGGCGGTCGCGAAGCGTCCGTCGCGTTCGCTTTCGTTTCCGGCACAGAGCGAGCCGACGTAAAGGAGCGGCGCCGTTTGAAATGCCTCGCGCCCGGTTGCCGCGCGCTTGAGCGCCGGATTGCTCCAGTCGATGACTTTCAAGGGATAGATTCCAGCCACGAATTCCTGATCGAAGCGGAGCATCTCATAGACCTGCGCCGCCTCGAAACTGATGTCGGCGTCGATGAACAAAAGATGCGTCGCCCCGGGAGTGTTCAAGAACTGGCTGACCAGCGTGTTGCGGCTGCGGGTAATGAGAGAATCATGCCCAAGCAGGGCGAGCGCGGCGTCGAAATTGGCTTTCGACGCGAATTGAATGAGGCTGATGACCGACTGCATGTAATGTTGCGAGACAAGCCCGCCGAAGCAGGGCGTGGCAATGAAGACCATGGGCCGGTGTTGAGGTTCGGTCATGCCCGTCCTTGAGCAACTGTCTTGTGGCAACGAAAGCGAGGCGGGAAGGCCTCGAAAGCGAGATGGAAGCGCGCGCGCCGCGCCGGAAAACCGCCGCCGTTCCCGCGCATGGCGCTGACAAAGCTCTGTGTTTATAGCGGCCGAAACCTGCGCCAAACCTGCCGGGCGCGGACTTCGCAAAATACGGCTCGCGGGACACGGCAGGGTGTTGAACTGCTCAATGGCGCAATGTTTTCTCGAGCTTCGAGAGGTCAAGGGGATAAGCTTGCAAACCGCCGGATATCTCCTTCAGAAGGATGCGGCGGGTGGCTGGCACGTTTAAAACCCTTGAGTGATCAGCTCCTTTTTGATCGTGTCGACGATGGCTTTCATCCTTTCCGTTACGTCCTTCACTTCATCCGCATAAAGAGCGGTGAGCGCGGGATCACCAAAATGCTTTCCGCACACCTGATCCGCTGTTTGACTATTTTTGTCGAGCCACTCCGTTAATGACTTGTGACTTTGCTCGACCGAGAGGTGACTGGCCAACACTTGCAGCGCCATGGCGTTCGTGAGCACAAGCCGCTCAAGGAGCTCGCTACGAAAACGCTCGCGGAACGCCAGAATATCGGATTTGTCGGGTATCAGAATCACTCCTCGCTTGGTTCGCCCCTTGAGGATAGCGAGAGGCGGGTTCGAGCGCGAATCAAGCCTCGCCATGCAATCCTGGGCCAATGGGTTGGACCAGCGCGCGGGAACCGCGTTCAGAGGCCGCGGGGAGAATTAAATGACCCGAATTGGAGCGGCAGGACCCGTGTAAGAAGAAGAGATTCCGCGGATCGCAGATCGCAGGCGCCGAAGGTCGCATGCGAAGCGCCTTGCAGGCGCGTCGCGGCGTAGGCCTCCGCCAGGGTGCCGTTGGTCTCATGCAGTGCGGCAAGGGCGCCGAGCCGGCCGAGCATTTCCGCGATCTGGCGCGCCCCGCTTTCACAACCCTCGCCACCGAGACATTGTTGGATGGCGAGGGCCGCTTGTTTTCCCGCGGCGCCGCAGGCACGGCCAAGATCGCCAGTCACGGCCAGCGCCTTCTCGCGATCGTGGCGGAGCACGCGCAGAACGTCGAGCGCCACGACGGTACCAGACCCTTCCCAGATCGCGTTGAGCGGCGCCTCCCGATAGAGCCGCGCCATTGGCAAATCCTCGACATAGCCATTGCCGCCCAAACATTCGAGTGTCTCATAAATGAAGGCGGGCGCCACTTTCGTCACCAGATATTTGACGGCGGGAGTCATCAGCCGCGCATAGAAGGCTTCGGCCTCATCTTTTGGCGCCCGCTCATAGGCGCGGGCAAGGCGGAACACCAGCGCGGTATTCGCTTCGCACTCCAAGGCGAGGTCGGCGAGCACCGCCCGCATCGCCGGCTGATCAACCAGAAGGCGGCCAAACACCGCGCGATGTCTGGCATGATGCATGGCCATCGCCAGGCCGAAGCGCGTCTGGCCGGCGCTTGCGACGGCGCAATCGAGCCGCGTCCATTGCACCATCGCGAGAATGGTGCGCACGCCGTCTCCCTCGGCCCCCAGGCGTTCGGCGTGGGCCGCGTGAAATTCGGCTTCCGCCGAGGCGTTCGAGCGGTTGCCGAGCTTGTCCTTGAGACGCTGGAACCGCAGCGCGTTGCGGCTCCCGTCGGGGCGGAATCGCGGCAGCAGGAAGGCAGTGAGACCGCCCGCCGCCTGCGCCAGAACCACGAAGCCATCCGACATCGGCGCCGACAAAAACCATTTGTGGCCGGTGATTTCATAGTGCTCGCCGCAGAGCCGCGCCTCGCTGATATTGGCGCGCACATCGGTGCCGCCCTGGCGTTCCGTCATGCCCATTCCGAGCGTGACCGCGGGCTTCTCGAACCAGGGCTTCATTCCGCCATCATAGCTGCGCGAAAGAATGTGGGGCAGCCAGGCGGAAAGGACCTCCGGGGAAGCCGCGAGCACGGCGACGCTGGCATTGGTCATGGTCGTCGGACAAAGATGCCCGGCCTCGATCTGCGTCGCCATATAGAGCCGCGCGGCGCGTTCGCTGATCGGGTTGCGGCCTTGCGCGTTTTTGTCAAAAGCCGAGCAATGCAGGCCGGCGGCCATGCTTTTTTGCATCAAGGCATGATAGGCCGGATGGAAATCCACAAGGTCGGCGCGATCACCGGTTGCGTCGACAATTTGCAGGCGGGGCGGGTTTTCATTG
>DATJLX010000202.1:0-3669 GCA_035509135.1 Methylocella sp. | reverse complement strand
TTACGTCCATCGTGGCGATCGCCACCTTGGATGGGCTGACGTTCGTGGACGTGGCTCGATAGTGCCGGAGGGCGTCGATTTTGCTCGGAGCCAGAAGCACTTCCTCGGTGGGCCAATACCCGGAGACACACTCGCCACAGTCAACCCTGATCACGTGGTCACTCTTGTCGAGTTCGTGGCGGCCGAACTCGGGGGGGTCGCCCGATGACACTCCTGCCCCGACTGCAAGTGAGGGGCCTAACCCGCCGGAGGTTGAGCGCCTGGGACTGTGCCGGAATCGGGCGCTGGCCGGATCTCCGTTATGGCCTTTCGTCGTTGATGAAGACGCGGTTGATGGTGGAGAACCTTCGATTACGCTGCGCCTCCGAGACATAAGGTCAAGATCGTGGAGCTAATCTTGCCGGTGTGGTGTCACATCCGGCTACCTAACGAACTGCGAGTCTCGCAAGCCAATAGCAGGCGACCGCCATCAGGCCGGATGCCGGAATCGTAATGACCCAAGCGACCACGATACTCCGGGCAATACCCCACCGCACGGCGGTAACCCGTCTCGCGGCGCCAACGCCGATCACCGAGCCAGTGATGGTATGAGTGGTGGAAACTGGGATGCCGAGCCAGGTGGCACCGAACAAGGCTATCGCACCCCCGCTTTCGCCGCAGAAACCCTGGACGGGTGTTAGATGGGTGATGCGGGAGCCGACCGTGCGCACGATCCGCCAACCGCCGCAGAGCGTGCCTAGCGCCATAGTGGATTGGCAGCTCAGGACGACCCATAGAGGAACGTGGAATGGGCCGGTGAGCAGTCGCTGCGAATAGAGCAGCACCGTGATAATGCCCATGGTCTTCTGAGCGTCGTTTCCGCCATGGGCGAGGCTCAAAAGCGCGGAAGAGATGAGCTGGAGGTAGCGAAAGCGCCGATCGACCGCAAACGGTGTTGACCGCACGGAAACCCAGGATACCGCAAGAACCAGCGCCATCGCCAGGACTAGACCCGTGAACGGCGATAGTACAATCGCGGCGCCAATTTTGGAGAGGCCGCCCCAAACGACTGCGGACAAACCCTCCTTGGCAACTCCTGCACCAACCAAACCGCCAACGAGCGCGTGGCTGCTGCTGGAGGGAATGCCAAGCCACCAGGTTAGAACATTCCAGGTGATGGCGCCAAACAGCGCTGCGAAGATCACGACGGGATCGACGATGGCGGAGTGTATAACGCCGCTGCCCATCGTGGCCGCGACATGGAGACCAAAGACGGTAAAGGCGATGAAGTTGAAGAAAGCAGCCCAGACAACCGCTGTGATCGGACGCAAGACTCGCGTCGATACGACAGTCGCTATCGAATTCGCGCTATCATGCAATCCATTGAGGAAGTCAAAGGCGAGAGCCACAAAAATAAGAAAGACAAGCACGGGGACGCCGACGATCATTGAGCTCATTTCGGTGCGGTTGCCTAAACCTGCTCGACGACGATACCGTCGATCACATCGACCACGTCTTCACAACGGTCAACGACGGCTTCGACAAGGTCATAGACCTTCTCGACCGTCAGTTTGTAGCCAGGAGATTCACTGCAAGCGAAGAGGATGCGCAATCCATTGTCCCGGAAATCGTCTGCCTCGCTCTCGATCGCTCGCACGGCGGTCGACATGGCAGATAACTGCTCCGAATTGCGCTGTATAGAACCTAGCAAGGGGATGGCATCTCGTATCGCCGTCGTGGCCCTGACAGCGCAGTCCGCCATGCCCTGCATCTCGCTGGTGAAATCCGAGCCGTAGCGGATGACCCGTTTTCCTGTGTCCTTCATGAGATCGATCGTATCATCCAGCGCGGTGATGAGATCCAGGATCTGAGATCGATCGAAAGGGGTCACAAACGTGCGGCGGATCGCGAGGATAGTTTCCTTTACAATCCCATCGGCCGCCTCTTCCAGCCGACTAATCTCCGCGACGTGTTGTTCCGCCAGACCGTCGCCTGACATTAGCGCCCGGAACGCGATGGCGGCTGGCACGATAAGTCCCGAATGCTCGCTGAGACGCACGATGAAACGCTCATCGTGCGGCATGATGGCTCGAAAAGCACGGAGGAACATGAGGCGATCTCCAGGACCAAGGACCAAGTTCACTATGCGCGTCTATCAGGAGCTTGCCCCAAAAGAATTCGGCCACGCAAGCAAACCGAGGGCGAGGAAGACATACGGACGAAGATCATACTCTTGGCCACATAGTCCTGGTGCGGGACTGAACCATCGCCATCTAAAGCATGCTGACGACTTTTCCGATGACGTAGCATATCGTGGCCCCGAGGAGGCAGAGAACATAAGACAACACCACACGAAACACTGGCGAGCGGCGAAAAGCGGCAAGCTCAGATGGGTTCGTTGCGAGGTAGCCTATGAGCCAGACGAAGGCAACCGCGAGTATCCAACCACCTTTGACGTGCCTCAAACCGAGAAAGGCACTCATCATTGAGGAAAGCGCCATGACCAGATTGCCCAAGGCCTCCTGGGGAAACTTTGGAACTCTCTTAAGCATCGAGAACCCTACCTCATGAGATGTGCCTGTAGCCCCGTCCTCTGGAGATAGAAGCTCGAAACGGGGTTGGCCCGGAACACCTATCGTTCCCTCGAGAACAAAGAAGTGCGGGATCGCGTGGCTCTAGAACGGGGATCAGAAGTCGGCAATGCCGGGCATGACCGACGGTCCGTCACGGCCGTGACTGCGGCAACGGAAACCCAGCAGCACACGGTGTCGATGCGTGGCGCAAACGCCTCATCGATCACCAGGGAATCCAGCCACCGCACCAACTTATGTCTGATTTGAAAGGATCGAAGCTCTTTAGTGACGAGCTTCAGATGTCAATTCAAACGATTCGACGACACAAGTCTGTTCTATTGCATCTAACAGATCCAATGGAGGTCCAGCAGCCTCGGCCCGTTTCCAAACAACATCGAAACACAAACTGGTGGCCTGAGAAGCATCGTTCCTGGTTTGCTTACGAAGCTGCGCGTGAAAGCCCAGCGGTTCAATAAGCTTAGCGAGGGTCGCAGAGGTTGCAACAGCAGAGACGCCCGCGACGACAAGAAGCGCTCGCTGTTGCCTTGGAATTCGCCGATCGGCCCATCGCAAAAATAGAAGAGTGGCGGCGCTGAGGACTGTGATCGAGATCCCTAGGCCGAGCTGACCTCCACCCAGGCAGAGGCCAATGACTGTCGTCATCCATAAAGTCGCGGCCGTCGTCACTCCAGTGACGAGATCACCGCGCTTGAGAATGGTGCCACCCCCAATGAAGCCGACACCGGTAAGTATGCCCAAAGGAAGTCGCATCAAGTCCATGACGCCGAAGGAGGCGGCGGTCTTTCCCCCGACCGACAACAGGATGTTGGCCTGGATCATCGCCGCCGACGCGGCTAGGCCGACCAGAATGGTTGTCCTAAGACCCGCCGCATGCCCTCGAGCCCCTCGGTTAAAGCCAATGACGGTGCCCGCCACGATCGTCAACGCAAGGCGGAGAGCAATGTCGCCCCAAGTTGGATAAAGTGGCATCAAACGCCAACCTCCGATGATCTGAACGAGACTGCCCTTATCGACCGGTTCGGCCGCTTCGTCCCGCGGAAACCATTGGCGCTGTCGTTCACCGATTTCGCGCCATTTGACTTTTTCTAGCGTCACC
>DATJLX010000201.1:0-10169 GCA_035509135.1 Methylocella sp. | reverse complement strand
TTATCATATGTGGCGTTATTTTGGAATTGACGACGTCAACGATGGTACCGGAACAAATCAAATCAACTGGCTCCGCGTGAGACAGTCCGTTCAGGCTCCCCGAGAAGAACAATCCGCCGGCTAACACCGTGATTTTTGAATAACGAACGGCGTAGCGTAGGCGACACGAAATGTGAATAATTCCAGAAATAACCATATCCCCCTCACAACAATCGAAGGAAAGACACACAAATATCAAACGGCATTAGGGCAGTTGATTGAATGGCTGGAAGCCTCTCTTTGAACAGCGGTCAGCGCCCTCCCGCCCGATCTTGGGCCTTCCGTAAACAGGATGAAAGCGCGCCCGCAAGGGCGCCTGCGTGCTCGCGGACAAGGGCCCGGTGATCACCTGGCACGGTGTGAAGTTCAAATTCACCCGCCAGATGGCGCCATACCCTTGCGGGATTTTCTGGATAGACAAGGGAAGCCGACGCCCTCAAAAATGTGATCTTTCCGGGATAGTACTGAGGCCGGTAACGGCCCCAAGCCATGATTGCGCTTTGGAACACCTGTCGTACCGGTAGAGGTAAGGAGGGGTCGTTCATGGGATTTTGATCAGAGCGGCCAGCCGGAAAACCCGGTTTCTTGCCAAGGCTTAAAACCCGCTTGATGACTTGTGATCCTGATTCACGGAGCGGTATCTTCAAGAAAACCGCAGCCCGATGTTCGGTCAGACGGCGCATGACGGTGAGCCTCGATATCAGTGGCCAGTATCGCCGGTGCGGATAACTGTCCAAAAATGCAAGCAATGCGATCTTTTCGCCCGCTTGCAAAAGGCGGTGCGCGATCTCTAGCGCCACCAAGCCGCCGAACGAGTACCCGGCAAGATAATAGGGCCCGTGCGGCTGAACCTCTCTCATTGCCTCCACGTAAAGCTGCCCCATTTCTTCAACCGTCTCAAATGGTGCGCTCTCGCCATCAAGCCCTTTTGCCTGGATGGCATAGATCGCGTGGTGAGACTGGACCCGGTTGCCAAGTGCCGAGAGTTCCATGACGTTGCCGCCCAAGCCATGCGCGATGAAAAGGGGTGAACCCAAATCACCTTCTTTCAGCAAGACCAGAGGGGAAAACCGGGGAGCGGCGGCGCTCTCAATGAGGGTAACGAGCTTCGCCACCGTGGGCGCGTCATAAATTGTCGTGATCGGCAGGCTTCGGCCGATCTCTTGCTCGATATCGAGAAACAAACGTGCAGCGATAAGGGAATCGCCGCCCAGATCGAAAAAGTCATCATCGGGAGAAATGGACGATCTTTGTAAAAGCCTCTGCCAAATCTCCATCAGCTTATCGGATAGGAGAGTCGTGTTCGACCCCGCTGCTTCTTCAATCATCGTCACTGTCTGAACGCCTTCGTGTTTGGGCCAAGCGGACTTTTGTCGAACGGGACCGCCGGGGGGCGATCGAGCCGAAGCACTTCGACCAATTGAGGCTTCTGCATGCAAGGGGTCTTGGTCTCTGGTATCTCGCTGCCCAGCCGACATGCGGGAGGCCTGCGGATTCTGTTGCCTCTCTTTGAGAGAGTTCGGGACCGACCAGCCTCCGACCCACATAGAAGAGGCGTGGCCATCTCATGAAATATGGAAGTCAGCATGCGCAATGCTCTTAGTGTTCAATTTCGCCTTAGTTAAAAATATTATCAATTGTTATTATTTATTTAGCACGCATCAATCCAGTAGGAATTGAACTCATGCATAACATGAACGTTATTGTCACAACAAGTACGATGTCGAGATTGGCCGGCTTTTCTATCACCCTTGGAAATTGACGCGGCTTGGGCAGCGAAAGCCATGATCTCGATCTCGACCTTGAGCATGGCTACATCGGCTGGTGCTGACCACAGCCACTTGCTCTTCGTACCAGTGCCGCCCGGCAGTGGAGACTGTCCTGATAATGCCCCGAGCCGCACGGTTCGCGAGCACGATGATTAGCGGATGCGCGAAGCCGCCTTCGGAGCGGACGGGACCGTCACGAAATCCCGTGAGGGTTGCGGATATGTCACAGCCTAAAAGCTGGCTGTATGTTAGGTTTCACACCGCGCCACAACATCGTGAATCGCACTACACCGGTTAGCCCTTGGGCGCATCAGCGCCTCGCGTGAGCCAACAGGACGGCTGATGCTTGACAAAATCCGAAAGCAGGCGGCTACCGGACTTTCCTTGTGCGGTCCGCCCGCTGCCTTCCTAACCGCTCACCCGCCCTTTTCCTTGCGTAACGGCTGGCACAAAAGGGGGAAAGCCGGGAGGCGGACGGGCTGGCGCGGCGCTGTAAGCGGATTCGGCCGGGGCATGGCCGTCGCGTTGTTCGTTACCGTGGCGGGATGCGCGGTCGGTCCGGACTTTGTCTCGGCGCCTGCCCCGGCGGCCAACAATTGGCTTGAATGGAGAAACAAATCACTGCAAACCGGGCCGGAGGAATACCGCGATTGGTGGCGGGTTTTCCGCGATCCCATTCTCGATCAGCTGATTGACATTGCCTATTCGCAAAACCTCACTTTGTTGAGTGCGGGCACCAAGGTGCTCCAGGCCCGAGCGGAACTCGGCGTCGCGATCGGCGAGTTCTGGCCGCAGAAGCAACAGGCGCTAGGGGGGGCGAACTATAATCTTCTGAGCCAAGCGAGCCCCTTGGCAACTGCAAACACGAACATCCAAAATATTTGGGTCGATACGATCGGGGTCCAGGCCGCATGGGAATTGGATTTTTGGGGCCAATTCCGGCGGGGAGTGGAATCCGCTGATTCCGCCTATCTTGCTTCCATCGCAAGCTACGACGACGTTCTCGTGACGCTTCTTGGCGATGTCGCGAGCACCTATGTCGGGATTCGCACGCTTGAGAAGCAAATTGCGATTGCTCGCGAGAACATCGTCAAGCAGCGAGGGATCGTCGGCATTGCGCGCGACCGCTACAAAGGCGGCGCCGCGACCCTCCTTGATGTCTACCAGTCTGAAAACGTCCTCGGTGCGACCGAGGCGACGGTGCCGCAACTGACGATTCAATTACAACAGGGATTGAATGCACTCCGCGTCCTTCTTGGCATGGCACCCGAGCCTTTGGGTTTCTTGCTCGCCCGGGAGACAGGGGAGATTCCCGTTGCCCCGAAGAATGTCGTCGTCGGTGTTCCGGCGGATTTGTTGCGCCGCAGACCCGATATTCGCGCCGCTGAATTGAAGGCTGCGGCGCAAAGCGCGCAGGTTGGGGTGGCCGAAGCCGACCTTTATCCAGCGATCAGCATTTCGGGAACTTTCGGCGGCCTCGCGACCAATGCTGGCGGCCACAATCTTTGGCAGGCGTTTCACCCGGTGGGCCGTTTCTTCTCCGTTGGTCCGTCTTTCCAATGGAACCTCTTGAATTATGGGCAGATCACCAACAATGTGCGGCTGCAGGACGCGACCTTGCAGCAATATCTCGTCGATTATCAAAACACTGTTCTGAAAGCGCAACAGGAGGTGGAGAACGGAATTTCCACCTTCCTCCAGTCGCGCTCCCAAGCCGCGTATCTGCGCCAGAGCGCCTCCGCAGCGAGCGGCGCTCTGCGCGTTGCGACGCTCGAATACCAAGGGGGGACCCGCGATTTCACGACAGTCTTGACGGCGGAGCAAAACCTCTATCAAGCCCAGAACAATCTTGCCATGGCGACGGGCAACATCGCGACGGGCTTGGTCTCCGTCTTTCGCGCGCTGGGCGGCGGCTGGCAGATTCGGGATGGCAACGGGTTTGTGGACGTCAAAACAGCGCAGGAGATGCGCGCCCGTACGGATTGGGGCTCTATACTCACGCCCACGGGCGGGACGCCGCCGCCCCCGCCCGGCCTGCCAGGCCCCGAGGATCGCGGCCCACCCGTCCGGGCACCAGAATGGTAAGGTTTCACAGAAAGAGACAAGGGCAGTCTGCCATGCAGGCGAGATTTTGCGCAGCAAAACGCAAGGGCTGGGTGGCGGCTAAGGTCAAGGCTTGCCGGCGGCAAGGCGCCGCCACTTTGGCGGTCGCTCTTGCCGTCTTCGGCGGAACAGGCGGGGCAGGTTTCGCCGAATCCTGGTGGGAAAGAATGACCAACAAAGGGGCTCCTGCTCCGGCCGGGCAGAGCGCCCCCCCGGCACCTGCCGTCCCTGCGCAAAGCGAGGCTCCTGGCACCCCAAAACCCGCAGCACCTGCAGAGCCGCTGGAGATCAATCCGGTGGCGTCTGGACCGGTGGTGCCGGTGATGCTGCCCAAGATCCAGAACGTCAGCGAATTTATCGAGCTCACCGGCAACGCCGCCTCGGTGAACACGGTGAAGCTGATTGCCCGGGTGGAAGGCTATCTTGAAAAGATTCACTTCAAGGACGGACAGGTCGTCAAGAAAGGCGATCTGCTTTTCACCGTCCAGCAGGAGCAGTATCAACAGCAGCTCATCCAGGCTGAAGCTCAGGTCAAGGCCTATGAGGCAGCGCTTTACTACGCCAATATTGAAGTGAAACGCTACACCGCCCTAGAAAAGAAGGGCGCGGCGGCGCAGGTCGTGGTCGACAATTGGAACTTCCAGGCGAAAAAGACAGCGGCCGACCTTGCGTCGGCCAAGGCGCAAGTGGATATTGCCAAGCTCAATCTGAGCTATACGGAAGTGCGGGCGCCCTTCGACGGCCAGATGGGGAGACACCTTGTCGATCCAGGCAATACCGTTGGCGGGGCTGGCCAGCAAACCGTTCTTGCCGAGATCATGCAGCTTGATCCTATCTATGTCGTGGCCAATCTGAGCGAGCAGGATGTGCTGAATGTCCGGGCGAACCTTGGGCAACGCCGGTTGACCTACGAGGAGCTTGTCAATATTCCGGTCGAAGTCGGCATCGAGAAGGGCACCGGGTTTCGTTATCGTGGAACCATCCAATATGTGGCGCCGCAAATCGATCCGCAGACGGGAACCTTGCTGTTGCGCGGCATCCTCCGGAATCCGAACCGGACCTTGCTGCCAGGCTTCTTCGTCCGGATCCGCATTCCCAAGGGCCGCGAACTGCCGGATGCGCTGCTGGTTCCAGACCGGGCTTTGCAAACCGATCAGGGCGGCCGCTATCTATTGGTTGTCAACCAAGAGAATGTCGTCGAGCAGCGCTATGTTACGCTTGGCCAATTGAACGGGGATCTTCGCGTCATCCTGTCGGGTTTGAGCGGCGATGACAGGGTCATCATCGGCGACCTCTGGCGGGCCAATCCGGGGATGAAGGTGACGCCGAAACTGACAACGCTCGATCAAACGGGGCAAGACGGCGAAGGCAGCCGCCCATGATATCGAAATTCTTCATCGAGCGCCCCGTTCTCGCGAATGTGCTCGCCATAGTCATGATGCTCATCGGCGGTGTCGCGCTTTATGATCTGCCGGTTTCCCAATATCCGAACATTGTGCCGCCGACCATCCAGGTTTCGACCAGATACCCCGGCGCCAGCCCGCAAACCGTGATCGACACCATCGCCTTGCCGATCGAACTCGCGGTCAATGGCGTCGACGGTATGCTCTATATGCAGTCGACCAGCGCCGCCGATGGCACCTACTTGCTTATCGTCACCTTCAAGATCGGCATGGATCCCAATATTGCCCAGGTGCTGGTGCAGAACCGGGTGTCGAATGTGCTCGCCTCGCTGCCGCAGGCCGTGCAGGCGCAAGGCGTCAATGTCCAGCAGAAATCGACTGCGATTCTGCAGATCGTGACCTTGGATTCGCCGGGCGGCAGCTATGATTCTCTTTTTCTCAGCAATTACGCGACCATCAATCTTGTCAACGAACTCGCGCGCTTGCCGGGTGTTGCCAATGTCAATGTTTTTGGCGCCGCCGAATATGCAATGCGGATCTGGATGGATCCGCAAAAGCTTTATACCTTTGGGCTTGTGCCGGAGGATGTGATCAAGGCTGTCAAGCAGCAGAGCCAAGTGGTCGCGGCCGGGCAGACCGGCATGCCTCCGGCGCCGAAGGGCCAGGATTTTCAATATACCATTGACATCCAGTCCCGGCTCGACGATCCGAGCCAATTTGCCAACATTGTCGTCAAAGGGCAGACCGCACAAGGCGGCCGCCTGATAAGGGTGAAGGATATCGGACGGATCGAACTCGGTTCGCAGACCTATTCGCAGGTCTGCAATCTCAACGGTAAGCCGGCCGCGGGCATTGCAATTTATCAGACACCCGTCGCCAATTCGCTGCAGGTCGCCAAGGAGGTCGACGCGAAAATGGCTGAGCTTGCTCGCCGTTTTCCGAAAGACCTTCACTACGGCATTCCCTATGACACGACGATCTTCGTCAAGGCTTCCATCGACGAAGTCTACAAAACGCTCTACGAAGCGGGCATCCTCGTCCTCGTCGTGATCCTCGTCTTCTTGCAGAATTTCCGGGCAACCCTCGTCCCCGCGACGACGGTTCCGGTCACGATCATCGGCGCGTTCGCTGGCATGGCCGCGCTCGGCTATACCGTCAATCTGTCGACCCTGTTTGGCATCATTCTCGCCATCGGGATTGTCGTCGATGACGCGATCGTCATTGTGGAGGCTGTGACAAGCCATATCGAGCGAGGCATGTCCGGCCATGACGCCTCGGTCAAGGCGATGGGCGAATTGATGGGGCCGATCATCGGCATTACGCTCGTTTTGATGGCGGTGTTCCTGCCGGCTTCCTTTCTGCCGGGTCTTACCGGGAAGATGCTCGCGCAATTCGCGATGGTGATCGCCGCGACGGCCCTTATCAGCGCGATCAACGCCGCGACCTTGAAGCCGACCCAATGCGCGCAATGGCTGCGCGCGCCGGTGCCGCCGGAGCAGCGCAATTTTTTCTATCGCGGCTTCAACGCCGTCTATAACCCCTTTGAAAAAGCTTACACTTGGCTGATTGGCGTGCTGGTCAAGCGCAGCCTCCTCGTCATCCTGGCGGGACTTGTAATTTCCGGCCTCGGAATTTGGGGTATTGCCCGGCTGCCGACCGCTTTCATTCCCAATGAGGATCAAGGCTACGCCATGATCGCCGTGCAGTTGCCCGATGGCGCGGCGCTCGGACGCACGGTCAATTCGCTGAACGAGGCAACCAAGATCGCTCTCGATACGCCCGGCGTGAAACAAGTGATCACGATCGCCGGAATTTCCGTCCTCGACAACAGCGCGACGCTTGCCAATGCCGGAGTCAATTATGTCATTTTCGATGATTGGAGCAAGCGCGAGAAGGCGAAGGGACAGGATCTTGTCTCCCTTCTCACAGGTCTGCAGAAGAAGATCGAATCGATTTCCGATGGGAAGGCTTTCGTGCTTGTGCCGCCGCCGATCCAGGGGATCGGCAACGCCGGCGGCTTCCAGATGCAGCTCCAGCTGCTCGGCGGCAGCTTCGAATATTCAAAGCTAAACGACGTGACGACCGCGGTCGTTGATCGCGCCAAGGCCAGTCCGCCGTTGCAACGCGTTCTCACGACATTCCGGCCAGACTCGCCGCATGTCGCCCTCACAATTGACCGGGTGCAAGCGGAATCCCTGCGGGTTCCTGTTGGTGATGTCCTGTCCGCGCTGACCTCTTATGTTGGTTCGACCTACATCAATCAATTCAACAAATTCGGTCTCTCCCTGCAAGTCTACGCGCAAGCCGAAGCGCAGCATCGCTTGCAGCCGGATGATCTTTTGAACATGTATGTGCGCAGCCAGGACGGAAATATGGTGCCGATCGGAACCCTCGCTCGTCTGGCCCCGGTGACAGCGCCGCCTCTAATCACGCTTTATAACCTCTATCCATCCGCCACGATTGTCGGCACCCCGGCGAAGGGCTACAGCTCCGGCCAGGCGATGGCGACCATGTCGAATATTGCAGCCAAGACGTTGCCGGAAGGGGTCGGCTACGAATGGAGTGCGATGTCCTATCAGGAGAAGGTAACCGGCAACCTCTTATATTGGGGTTTTGCCTTGTCGGTCCTGCTTGTCTATCTCGTGCTTGCCGGGCAATATGAATGCTGGATCCTGCCTCTCGCTGTGATCTCGGCGGTTCCGCTGGCGTTGCTTGGGCCAGTGCTGACGCTGACGGAAGTTGGGGTCGACGTTAATCTCTACGTTCAGATCGGCCTGATGCTTCTGATCGCCTTGGCGGCGAAAAACGGCATTTTGATCGTCGAGGTGGCGCGCGAGCACAGGATCCTTGATGGAAAGCCAATCCTCGAGGCCGCGGTCGATGCGGCGCGGATCCGGTTCCGGCCCATTCTCATGACTTCTTTCGCCTTCATCCTCGGCATGTTGCCTCTGGTGCTGGCAACCGGCGCCGGAGCGAATTCGCGAAAGTCCCTCGGGATCAGCGTTGTCACCGGCATGATCGCGTCGACCTGCCTGGCGGTCGTCTTTGTCCCGGCGTTCTTCGTCGTGCTGCAGAGACTCGATGAGCGCAGGAAGAAAAAGAAGCCGCAGAATCCGGTGGAGAAAGACATGAGCCCGAGCCCCGCTCACGAGTCATGAGTTTCGTGGCGCCACCGCGGCACATGCCGTTTGCTAAAGAAGGATTTTCAGGTTAAGCCCGCGAGAGACCGCCCCTTCTCCGCCGCGGCAATGCGTCAGTCAACGCGATCGCCGCAGATGACATGGAAAGCGCCGGGCGCCCCATCCTTGGTGCCGTCTGTCTCCGGTCCAAAGCTCTTGGAGGCGCCGAACCCATGCGCCTTGCACCAGGCATCCGCCACGATGAGGCCGCATTCCGAACCCGCCTTGAGACATTCCTCGAAACCATAGCCATCGTTTGACGGAATGATCAAAGTTCGGTTTTCCTCCGCCCGCGACGGCAGCACGAGAGCGATAGCGGCCAAAATTCCGCTGAGAAGGAAAAGCACAAGGCGAAAGAGCCTGCGGCGGTCGTAGGCGGGGGCCGCGAATTGGGGGGCGGGCAGGATTGTCATTGACATGGAAATCTTCTCAAAAATTGGCTGGAACTCGGCGGTATTTGACTCGAAGTGCTTGAAAATTGTGTTAACCCCAAGGCAGGTGGAGGGTGGTCAGTAGCTACCGTTGAGCTTGACCAATAGAGCATTCCGCGCGCATAGATGTGCGATGACGCACGTGACCGGCGCTTGCCGGACCTTTCTTTCGATTATGATTTGTACCGGCTAGCCTTGTCCCTGGCTGGAGCCGTCGCGTCCTCATAAAGAGTTCGTCCTGATGCCCCAGGCCAGAGCAGGCAACAGGGGAACCCATGCCGCTGCGGCTCTACAACACGCTCACCCGCCGGAAAGAGGATTTCGCGCCGATTGATCCCGCGAATGTGCGCCTCTATGCCTGTGGCCCGACTGTTTACGACCATTTGCATATCGGCAATGGGCGCATGCTGATCGTCTTCGACGTGCTTTTCCGCCTGCTGCGGCAGGAATTCGGCGCCGATCATGTCACCTATGTCCGCAACATCACCGACGTCGACGACAAGATCAATGCCCGCGCAGCGGAGCGTGGCGTCGATATCCGGCTGCTGACGGATGAAATGACCAAGATTTTTCACGAGGATGCCGAGGCGCTCGGCTGCCTGCCGCCGACCGTCGAGCCGCGCGCCACCGACCATATCGCCCAGATGATCGCCATCATCGAAAGGCTGATCGCCAAGGGCCAGGCCTATGAGGCGGCGGGCCATGTGTTGTTCGATGTTCATGCCATGCCTGCTTACGGGAAGCTTTCGCGGCGGTCACTCGACGATATGATCGCGGGCGCCCGGGTCGAGGTCGCACCCTATAAGCGCGGCCCAATGGATTTTGTCTTGTGGAAGCCCTCAAGCCCGGCTGAGCCCGGCTGGGACAGCCCCTGGGGACGCGGGCGGCCGGGCTGGCATATCGAGTGCTCGGCGATGAGCTGGAAATATCTTGGCGAGATTTTTGACATTCATGGCGGCGGCATCGATCTCGTGTTTCCGCATCACGAGAATGAAATCGCGCAAAGCTGCTCGGCTTTCGGGCATGACGTCATGGCCAATGTCTGGATGCACAACGGCCATCTCCAGGTCGAAGGCGAGAAGATGTCGAAGAGCCTGGGGAATTTCGTGACGATTCACGAGCTGCTTCACACGGATAAATTTGGTGGAAGAAGTTGGCCCGGCCAAGTCCTGCGCTTCGCAATGTTACAAACGCACTATACTCAGCCGATTGACTGGACCATCAAGCGATTGGCTGAAACTGCGG
>DATJLX010000200.1:0-9991 GCA_035509135.1 Methylocella sp. | reverse complement strand
TTGCATGAAAAAATCGAGCAGATGGTGGTCCTTCGGATTGAGGAAATAAAAGACCGGCATCTCCCGAAGGCTCCAGTCCTGCAAAACCGCATTTGCCTTTGAGTCCGGGGTGACAAAGGATGGCGTGTTGACGCAGAGAAGATCCTGGGTGAATTTCTCGTCGTCGAGGAGCTTTGGACCTTCGACGCCCATGAGCTTGATGGTCATGCTGCCAAAGCCGACGTCATCGATATCGCGGGGCACGATCGGACCGGGACCGGAATAGCGAACCCAGGCCGGAAAACTCCGGGGCTTTGCAAAGATGCCGTGGCGCATATGACTTGGCACATCGTCGCGAACGGTGAATGTCGCGCGGACAAGTCCATGCGTCTTGGTGTTGCCGCCCCGCTCATAGCGGGCTGGCTGAAAATGGTTGCGCATTTGCGCCGCCATCCGGTCGATGATTTCTTGCGTGTATTTTTCCTCGCCGGGAAGCAGCTTTTCCTCGGCAAGCCCGAGGCCCTCGTCGATGCGCCGCCGGTTGATCTGTGCCTGGATCAGATTGGCCAAGGGCTCGCGGAAAAGCGCGTCGAACTGCGGACGAAACCATGGCTCGAAGCGGCGCTCGAGATGCAGGCCGCATTCGAGTGCCTTGTGCAAGGCTCTAAGCAGCATTGGCCTATCCTCCCCCGATGATTGACATCCCTTGCCGCCCCCCAAACCAGCGCGGCCCGTTGACCACAAAAAAGAATAACACTCCGGAGAGAACCAAGAAAGAGCCGAGGCCAGCTCTATCCCCCATATGGCTGGGACAGTCTGCGACCTGAACCAAATCACTATTCGTTAGGGATAAAATACGATACCATGCTCGCAATTTTGGGGCGCGCTTACGGCTTACTATTACGGCGCGGCAAAAACCGAGGGGGAGACAATGGCGCGATTGACCGGGCTCCGTGGAGGAATCGCCTTTTTGTCGGGTTTGCTGCTTCTCGCTGGTTGCGGCCAGTCGCCGCCATCGCAATCCGAGCCGCCGCCTCCGGTATCACAAGTCGGGCAGCCCCCAGCACCGCAAGCCGCCAAATCCGATCAGGGCATGTCTGATCAGCTGGCGGATAAAGGGCCTTTGGCGGACGAAGCGCAGCGGGCTGGACGCGATGCCGCGAGCTTTCCACAAGCCGATGAAGATTATTTCCACGACATGGACAATGGGGTGGCGCTCAGCCCGGAGGAGATCAAGGGCCGCAACATGTGGCTCGTCTGGACCGGCGGCAATGATCGCCAATGGGACACGCTCGCGACGTCATCCACCCTCGGCTACCATGATCTCTTGAAGGTCGTCACCTCGCATCCAAGCCAGAACTATTGCTATGGGCCTTGCAATCGCGACTCCCGCTGGCATTGGCTTGGAGCGGTCAATGAGCCCTGTTTCGAGAAGCCGACAGGGCCTGATCCGGACCGCTTCGGACTCTGGCTCGATGTGCGGCGCAAGGACTGTCCCCCCGACCCATTCGAGAATGAAGCCAAATATCCTGGCGTCAAAATCGGCGCTCGCGGCCAGCCGATCGGCGGCGGCAAGAGTCTGCCGGTCGGTTCCTACTTCGGCTATGCGTCGGGGATCGTCGGCCTGCGCCTCTTCCCCAATCCGGATTTCGATGAAAAGGCGGCGAAAAACTGGGATCCGGAACGCTATTATACCGACCCGGACTATTACAACGATCCAAAGCTCGTGCGGCCCTATCGCGTCGGCATGTCATGCGCCATGTGTCATGTCAGTCCAAGCCCGATTCATCCGCCAGCCGATCCCGCCCATCCGGAATGGTCTAACCTCAGCTCGACTGTTGGCGCCCAATATCTATGGTTCGGCCGCCTTTTTGCTTATCGGGCCGACCTCAAGGATTTTGGTCATCAAGTGACCAATACCTACGCGCCGGGCACGACGGAAACATCCCTTGTTTCCACGGACTACATCATCAATCCGCGGTCGAACAATCCGATTTATAACCTTGGCGCGCGGCTCGCGGTGGCGCATCATTGGGGTAAGGAGACGCTCGAGGGCGGCGAGCTGAACAACAAGCAGCTCCCCGGTTTCTTCGATCCGCCAAACACGGCCTGGGCGCCGCGCATCCTCAAGGACGGCTCCGACTCGGTCGGCGCGCTTGGGGCGCTGAACCGTGTCTATGTGAACATCGGACTCTATAGCGAAGATTGGTTCACGCATTTCAATCCGGTTTTCGGCGGCAAAGCCATTTCTCCGTTCCCCATCAAAAACGCCGAGGACAATTCCGCTTATTTCCGGGCGACCGAGGCGGGCACGCCATACATAGCGAAATTCTTTCTGAAAGCAGGTCAGCCGGACCGTTTGAAGGACGCCCCCGGTGGCGATAAATATCTGACGGCGGACGAGGCTACCCTTAATCGCGGAAAAATTGTTTTCGCCGAGACCTGCGCGAGATGCCATTCGAGCAAACTGCCGGAGTCTGCCTGGAAGGCGCTGGATCCTGGAGGCTGCTCCGGCCCTGACTATCTCAAATGCTGGAAACGCTATTGGGATTTGACGAAAACCGATGGGTTCAAGGCGGACATGCGCGCCATCGTCGCCAAGCCCGATTTCCTTGACAACAATTATCTTTCAACCGACGCGCGCATCCCCGTCACACTGCTGCGAACCAATGCGTGCAGCCCGCTCGCGACGAATGCGATTCGCGGCAATATCTGGGACAATTTTTCGTCCTCGACCTATAAGGATCTGCCTTCGGTCGGGGCGATAACCCTGCAGGATCCTTTTACCGGAGACCACTGGCAGTACAAGATGCCAGGAGGCGGCCTCGGCTTTACCCGCGTGCCGTCGCTCATCAGCGAATGGGCCAATGCCCCCTTCCTTATCAACAAACGGATTGGTCCATTCGACGAGAATCCTTCGGTCGAGAGCCGGGTGAAATCGTTCGAAGCATCGATCGAACAATTGCTTTGGCCCGAGAAACGGCCTGCCGATCCTGGACTTGAGGGCTTCGTTCTGCGCACGACAGAGCGAAGCTCGGTCAAGATTCCGAAGCGCCAAATTCCGCCGGAGCTGTCCCATCTCTTCGGCTCCCTGCCGGAGCCGTTCCCGGCCCTGCTCAAGGATCCCATTACCCGTCTTTTCGACAAGGATGGCAACTTCGAGATTGGCCCTTTTCCGAAAGGTTTTCCCATCTATCTCATCAACTACCAGCCGCTGGTGGATATCCAAGATGCTGCCGGAAAAGCGGAACATCTGAAAAATTTCACGGTCTTGCTGGGAACGCTTGCCGCCAATTTGCCGCCGCCCGGCGCCACCGCAAGCGACGAGGAAATCCTTGCCTTTGTGCAGAAGCTGCGGGGGCCTCTGTTGAAGCTCAGCAAATGTCCGGATTTCGTGGTCAATAAGGGCCACTATTTCGGCACGGCGAAATTCAATGAAACCGAGGGCCTGAGCGAAGACGAAAAGGCGTTTGGTCCCGAACCTGCGTTGAGCGATGACGACAAGCGCGCCTTGATCGAGTTCATCAAGACGTTCTGAGATAGGCGCGGACAGCCAGGGGTTATCGCGCATGATCGAGTGCGATTATGTCGTCGTTGGTTCGGGAGCTGGCGGCGGCACCCTCGCAGCGAGGCTCGCCGAGGCAGGCTGGCGTGTCGTCCTCTTGGAAGCGGGCGGCGATCCGCTCGACGGGCCGCCCGCGGCCATGCCCGGCATGCCGGAGGATTCTCTCGTCCCTGCCTTTCACCCTCTTGCCTCGGAAAATCCAGCCATGAGCTGGAATTTTTTCGTCCGCCATTATGGGAACAATGAGCGCCAGCGGGAGGATCCCAAATGCTGGCCGGATCCGGAGACCGGTGAGCCCAGCATATTATATCCGCGCGCCGCGACTCTTGGCGGCTGCACCGCGCATAATGCGATGATTTTCATGGCCCCGCATGAATCCGACTGGGACGAGATCGCACGCATCACCGGCGACGGCTCGTGGTGCGCGTCCAATATGCGCCGCTATTTCCAGCGGATCGAAAACTGCCGCTACCAACCGTTCCGGCGGTGGCTGAGCCGGTTTCGTCTTTTCATGAGAGGGCAAGGCGGGACGCCTTGGCTGTCCACCGAACTGGCGCTGCCGCGGCAGGCCGCCCGCGATAAGCAACTCACGGCATTCGTCCTCGAGACGGCGTGGCTGATTGTCCGCAACCAATGCCGCGAACGGTTGGCAGCCTCTCTCGCAAGGCCGTGGTTCGCGGCAGCATGGGGCCGGCTCGAAAAATTATGGAAAGCTGGCCATTGGACGTGGGGCGTCCTCGCCGGGACTTTGCTATGGCCTGTATGGTTGCCCGGGCTGGTGGAAGGGATTGATCCCAACAGCGAACGCGGCCTGCGGCGGCGCGCCGAGGGCCTTTGCTGCACACCGCTTACGACGCGCGGCCATCAGCGCGTGGGGGCGCGGGAGCGCGTCAGGGACGTCGCGGTGCGCTATCCGGACCGGCTTCGGATCGAACTCAACGCGCTTGCGACGAAGGTCATTTTTGATCCGGGAAAGCGCGCCGTCGGGGTTGCCTATCTGAAGGGAGAGCGTCTCTATCGTGCTCATGACAACCCGAGCGCCGAACCCGGCAAGCAAGATGAGGTCCGCGCCTCGCGCGAGGTCATTCTCGCCGGCGGCGCCTTCAATACGCCGCAGCTCTTGCTGCTCTCAGGAATCGGCCCCAAGGAAACACTCGAAAAGCACAACATCCCGATTGTGCACCCTCTCGCCGGTGTCGGGAAAAATCTGCAGGACCGTTACGAGGTCGCTGTCGTTCATCCATTGGTCCATAAATGGACGTCGCTCGAAGGCGCGAACTTCAAACGCGGCGATCCTTTGTACCAGGAATGGCTTGGCCGTCACATCGGCAAATTTCTGCCTGCCCGTTGGCGATTTGTGCAGCGCTCCGGCCTTTATATAACGAATGGAGCGGCAGTTGCCTTCACGCGGCGTTCCCCGGCCAATCTGCCGGACCCCGATCTGTTCATCATGGCGCTGCTCGCCAAGTTTACGGGCTATCGGCCGAACTATTCCCGCGAAGTTTGCGAGCCGCATGATCTGCCATCGCACCGGGATTATCTGACCTTCGCGATTCTGAAAGCTCATACGGTCAACCGGGCCGGTTCCGTTACCTTGCGATCGGCTGATCCACGCGAGCGGCCACTGATCAATTTCTCTTACTTTGAGGAGGGCGACGATGTCGCGGGGAAGGATCTCGATGCCGTGGTCGCCGGAATTGAGTCGGTTCGCAAGATTACCGCAGCCTTGAAGGCGCAAGGGTTGATCGAAAAGGAGGAGATGCCGGGCGAAGATCTGCAAGGTTCCGAGGCTCTCGCAGACTATGTGCGCAAAACCGCCTGGGGCCATCATGCCTCATGCAGCTGCCCGATCGGCCCTCCGCGCTCGGGGGGCGTCCTTGGCAGCGATTTCAAGGTCCATGGAACACAGGGGCTGCGCGTCGTCGACGCCTCGGTCTTTCCCCGCATCCCCGGCTTTTTCATCGCGAGCGCGATCTATATGATCGCCGAGAAGGCCGCCGATGTCATTCTTCAGGAGGCAGGAGCTGCTTTTGAAACCAAGAACAATCGGCCAAGATCACGCATTGGATAATTAGTGCTAGAAGCGAATAAAAAATTGTGCAATTCTCACATGCGGCAAGGCGGGAGACAAGACGCTCAGGGCGCGGACCCGCAATGCGCCGTGGCGGTCAAAGGGGGACGCGATGGCCTATGATGTCGCTCAGTTGCTGAGCATGAGCCAAAAGGAGCTCGACGATTTGTTCACCGCCTCCGAGGCGGGTCCCATTCCCGATGGCGAGGCCGATGGCTCGGTGATCATTGCACCGGGCACCGCGATTTCGCCCGAGATTGAGAAATTCCTCCACATCTTCGCCTGGAAAGGGAAAGTTTTCGACTCCAAGGCAGGACGTTTGGTCAACCGTATTGGCCTCTTGGACCTTCATTTGGTCGCCGCCGAAGTCTATAAGGCGCCGAGCTGGCTCGACAATAAGGAATGCATTGTCCTTGATTATTCCAAGACGTCCCTGGTCGCGCATTGGATCCGCGATGAAATCCGGCTGATCTCTCCGCAGTTCTATCTGGGCAAGGTCTATTGGGATAAGACGCGACTGATCGATTTTTCGCTCAAATTTTGAATAGATTTTTGATTTGGGGAACGCACAGTGACCCCGCAATCCAATTTCATGGTCCTAGCGCCGGTCGCACCCGGCCTTGAAGGGGATTTGCGGGGGCTTCTCCTGACCATGAACGGCCTTCCGGGCATGGCGAAGCCGGACAATCCGCTGGTGCCGTTCGGCGTGTTCGATACACTGCATTTTGCCCGTTTCGTCATATTGAACGATGCGACTCTTGATGACCTCAAGGTCTTTGGTCCGGCGGCGGAATTTCCGGATGCCCCGATCTATCTTGCCTTTCTTGGCGATTGCGATGGACCGGCCGATTTGCTCCTCGCCGATTTCGCCCGGCGGGCGGGCGACGGTCTTCGCCAGATTTTCGCCTTTTGCGCGGGTTTCGATCCGCATGGCGATCTTCTGCAATGGATGAAAAGCCACTCGCTTAAACCGGCGGCCAATTATGTCAACTGGATCGGGCGAACGGTGCGCCAGATTCATGAGGAAGCCGCGCTGCACAAGGCGTTGTCGTCTTATCTCGCCACACTTTGCCTCGATGATCCGCCACAGCAAATCCGCCGCGCGCTCATCCGTGCCGTCAGCGAAAAGGGACCCCGGCTGACCGGCGAGGCGCCGACACCGATTGACTGGCAGATACGGAGGTTGCTGACCATTTTGGCCGCTGTACTGGCCGCGGTCATCGTCCTTCTGCCTCTCCTTAAGTTCTCTTTCGGGGCGGCGCTCCTTGTCTATGGTGCCATTCTCATCCTCATCGGCGCAGCGGCGGCTGTATTTCTCGTCCATCTGCGGCGGCATGAAACGACGGACCCTGACGTGCAGGGACCGCCAAAACCGCCAAGCAACGCGCATTTGCTCGCGCTCGGCCAACTGCAAGATCATGACGTGACCAATCAATACACGGCTCTCGGCTCGTTCAAACCAGGGCCGTTCCCGCGGTGGACGACGACCGTCATCTGGTGGCTTGTCAATCTCGCGACGCCAATCCTTTATCCGCGCGGCAATCTGGCAAGGATCAAGACCATCCATTTCGCGCGCTGGGTTTTCCTAGACGGCAAGCGCCGGGGGTTGTTTGCCAGCAACTATGACGGCAGCTCAGAAAGCTACATGGATGATTTTGTCAACAAGGTTTCCTTCGGGCTCAATCTGACCTTCGGTCAGGGCGTGGGTTATCCGCGCACGCATTTTTTGCTTTGGGGCGGGGCTCAGCGTGAGCAGGAGTTCAAGAATGTTCAGCGCCGCCACGCGCTGCCAACCGAGGTTTGGTACAAGGCCTATCCGGGATTAACCCTCGTCGATATCGAGCGGAATGGCCGGATTCGGGAAGGCTTGAAGCCCAAATCCATGTCCAACGCTGAAATACGCCAATGGCTGTCGGATATATAGGCTGTATCATGGCTCAACCCAGCCTCGAATTTCACGACATTCAAGGTATCCTTCGCTCGGGCTACGGCCGGCTTGAGGAAGCGAGCTTTCTGCTGGCTCGCGTGACCGATCTCACCGAGGCAAGGAATTGGCTCGCGGCGATCGTCGAGGACATTGGCGGCGAGAAATTGCCCTATTGCGTGACCCATGCCGGGCATTTGGAGTCGCATCAGAGACAGGCTCTTCAAGTGGCCTTCACGGCGCCTGGGCTGCTGAAGTTGGGCCTGCCGCCGGATCTCTTTCCAGATGATCGTTTTCAGGACACGCCAGGCGACCGGGCCCAGACCTTCTCGCGCGAATTTTATCTTGGCATGGCGAGTGAGGATGGCGAAATTGAAGGGCGATCGCGCCGCCTTGGCGATATCGGAGCCAACCGGCCATCCCAATGGGATTGGGGCGCGCCAGGTCATCTGCCAGACGTTCTCATCATGCTTTACGCGGAGGCTGGCGGGCTTGCCGCCTTCCGGCAAATCGTCACCGCCGACCTTGCTCTCGGTTTCGAGGTCGTTGGTGTCCTCTGCACCGCCGATGCAACGAGCGAGGGAAAGACGCGGCGCGAGCCTTTCGGATTTGTCGATGGGATCGGCCAGCCGGAGATCGACTGGGACGCGCGGCGGAAGCCCGGCACCCGCGATGACCTCGACTATAGCAATTTGATCGCCCCGGGCGAGTTTCTGCTCGGCTACAAAAACGAATATGGCCTTTACACCGACCGGCCCTTGCTCGCCGCGGAACGCGACCCGGACAGCATCCTCGCCCCGGCCGAGGACCATCCGCGCATGCGCGATCTCGGGCGCAATGGCACCTATCTGGTGTTGCGGCATTTGGAGCAGGATGTTTCCGGCTTCTGGCGCTTTGTTTCCAAGGAGTCGCCGCAAGACGAGGGGGTCGGCTTGGCGGAAGCCATGGTCGGCCGGAGGCTCTTGACCGGCGATCCGCTGATCACCGCATCGCGGGCCGCAATACCTGGCGTCGGTCCGGATGCCGCCGATGTCCGCCAGAACAATTTCACTTTTGAGTCCGACCCCGAGGGATTGACCTGTCCCTTTGGCGCCCATATCCGCCGGGCCAATCCGCGCACCGCCGATCTGCCGGGCGGCAGGCAAGACTTCCTCTCTTGGCTGCTCCGCACGCTCGGTCTGAAGCATGGAGGCCCGCGCGACGATTTGATCTCCTCAAGCCGGTTTCACCGGATCATCCGGCGCGGCCGCCCCTATGGCCCGCTCATGGACCGGGAAAGCGCCCTCAGGGGCGATGACCCCGGGCATGCGAGCGGCATTCATTTCATCGCTCTCAATGCCAATATCTCGCGTCAGTTCGAGTTCATCCAGAATGCCTGGATCGTGAACACCAAATTCAATGGCATGGATGGCGAAACGGATCCCTTACTTGGCAACCGCCAACCGTTTCCCGTCGATCATCCGGCGGATGCGTTTGGCCTGCCGCAGCCTTCTGGGCCAGGCCGGCGGATCAAAGGCCTCCCGCAATTCGTCACCGTTCGCGGGGGCGCCTATTTTTTTCTGCCTGGTTTGCGGGCCTTGCGCTTCATCGCGAGGCAGGGTGGAAGTGTCTGAGGGGTGGGAGCCAGTGTCCGGGCGGCATCGACGGAGGGGGGAAATGCCAGAGCCAGAAATATCCAATGTTGGAGATCATCCCTGGGTTGACACCAGTTCCGACGAGCAAGCGCATGAGAGGGCTTATCTGGCAAAAACAGTCTACGATGCCGAAATGGACGCTATCAGACGTCGCCGCGAGCATATCACGAGTCGGAAGCGGGCCAATTGTCCGCTTACTGGTCTTGCTCTCTCGGGAGGCGGCATAAGATCAGCTTCATTCGGCCTCGGCGCCTTGCAAGCCTTTCATGCTTATTTCGGAATTGAGGGGATCGACTATTTATCGACCGTCTCGGGAGGCGGATATATTGGCTGTTCCCTCACCACGGCTTTGCAGAAGACGGACGGCCAGTTTCCCTTCACCAAGCCCAAGAACTATGATGACACCGATTCCGTCCGCCACATTCGTGACTATTCCAATTATCTGATCCCGCATGGCGCTTTGGATGTCGTGACCGCCATCGGCCTCATTGGCCGCGGGCTTATCGCCAACACGCTGATTATCCTGCCGGTCCTTTTCTTATGCGTTTCAGTCACGCTTTTAATTCACCCCACTGTGACATCGCTCGGGAAGCCAGTGTATTTCTTGCGATACATTATGGATACCTTCCCCGGGATACCATTGCTTCCCTCGTTGCATGCTTATTGGTTTACCGCAATCCTTGCCGCACTCAACCTGCTATTCCTTACCATCTGGGCGCTATTTACGTCGATGAATGTGGGAAAGAGTGCCACGCTTCGAGGCGGATGGGTGAGCGTCTCCAAAGCCATCTTTCTTGTGACATTGGTTACGGCGTTTT
>DATJLX010000199.1:0-13405 GCA_035509135.1 Methylocella sp. | reverse complement strand
AGGATTTCAATGAGGAGCGGCCTAACCGCTATACCATCATCCGGGCGCAGTTCGACAAATGGTTCAGCCGGAAGGTTCGCGACGCGGGCGTGGTTTTGCTTTGTGAAACAACTGTTAAGGAGCTCCTGCGCGACGCCCATGGTAAAGTTATTGGGGTAAAGACCGACCGCGACGGTGGTGCGGTTTTCGCTGACGTTGTGATCCTCGGTGAAGGAGTCAATGGGATGGTCGGGCAGCGGTCGGGCCTGCGTTCCGAACTCAAGCCCGAGAGTGTTGCGCTCGCGGTCAAGGAGATGCACTTTCTGCCGCGGGAAGTCATTGAGAGCCGGTTTAATCTGAAAGGCAATGAAGGCACCGTCATTGAGGCGATGGGGACGATCACAGCCGGTATGACGGGGACCGGCTTCCTCTACACCAATCAGGAATCGATATCGATTGGCATTGGCTGCATCGTGTCTGATTTTGCTGAACAGGGCATAACACCTTACGGCCTCCTTGAAGCCTTCAAGAACCATCCGAGCATCAAGCCGCTTTTGGCTAATTCTGAATGCAAGGAATATGCGGCCCACTTGATACCCGAGGGTGGCTACAAAGCGATACCGGAACTCTTTGGGGATGGCTGGATCGTTGTCGGCGACGCAGGCCAATTCGTCAATGCCGTGCACCGGGAGGGCTCCAATCTTGCGATGACGACAGGCCGCATTGCAGGCGAGACGGTTGTCTGGCTCAAGCGGCGCCGGGAAGAGCTGTCGAAGGCCAACCTCGTAGAATATAAGCGCCGCCTTGATGCGACCTTTGTCATGAAGGATCTGAAGAAGTACGCGAAAATTCCAGACTTTCTGCATGGCAACAAGCAGGTTTTCGGCCTTTACCCCCGGCTCTTTAACGCCGCTGCGCAGACCTGGTTTCGTGTGGATGGGGCCGACAAACGCACCAAGGAAAAAGAGATTCTCAAATCGTTCCGCAAGGGCCGGACGTTGCCCGGCCTCATTGGAGATGCATTCAAGCTGACGAGGGCATGGCGATGACAAGCATGGCAGAGGCGGCCGGATCCAGCGCCAAAGTTGAAGAAAAACTCTACCACAACCGCTATCTCGTGGACGCGGGACGCCCGCATATCAAGGTACGCCCGCACGAGGTCCCTTCAAAAGCCCTCCTTTCGCTTCTCTACACTTGCCCGGCCGGCTGTTACAGCCAAAACGACAAGGGCCAGGTGGAAATCACTGTGGATGGGTGCTTCGAATGCGGGACCTGCCGGGTCGTGACGTCTAAGACCGGAGAGGTCGAGTGGGATTATCCGCGTGGTGGATACGGGGTTTTATTCAAGTTCGGTTGATCACCCGTGGATAATGGCGCTCTGCTGAGTAACCCAGTGCGCTTGTCGGATGCCGAAATCGATGTGCTCCTCGATGAGGATGTGCGTTTTGGCGATTTGACAATGCGCGCGCTCGGTATCGGTAACATGCCCGGGCGGATGACATTCACTGCTCGCCAAGATCTCATCCTCTGCGGGGCGGATGAGGCCAGACGTCTGCTCACGCGTCTTGGCGCATCAGTGACCTTCGCTGCGCAAGATGGAACGCGAAGGGATAAGGGGGCGCTTTTGTTTGAGGCTGAGGGACCCGCCGCGGCGCTTCATGCAGGATGGAAGGCTGCTCAAACACTTATGGAATGGGCATCAGGCATTGCCACAATGACCCATGAGATTGTCTCGGCCGCGAGAGCCTGCGCGCCACGGATAGCTGTTCTTTGCACACGAAAATCCGTGCCATTCACAAGGCGACTATCCATGAAAGCGGTGCTTGCAGGTGGCGGGGAGATCCATCGCGTGGGACTGTCGGATACCATCATGGTGTTTGATGAACATTGCATTTTTTGGGAGCCGCCCGCTGATCTCAAGTCCATCATTGCTATGCTAAAGGAGCGGGCGCCGGAGCGGGCAGTTATGGCAGAGGTTACGTCCGAGGCCGGTGCTTTTGGAGCGGCCGAAGCGATGGCCGATGTCATTCAACTCGAAAAATTTGTGCCTGCTGCTGTGGCACGCGTGGTGCAGGGAATTAAGAAGATAATCGATGGTCGTCCGGTCATCGCCGCAGCGGGAGGCGTGAATGCGCAAAATGCCGGTGACTATGCAAAAGCGGGGGCGGATACACTCGTCACATCGGCGCCATACTATGCAAAACCCTTGGATATCCAGGTTTTCATAAACCGATTATAAACGTGTCGGTATGTTGTTCACCAGGCAAGTCTAGAATTTTGTCGCTTGATAGGGGCTTGCTGCAGAATTTTGTTGCGCTTGCGTCTCGCACCTGCAACACTAACGCTAGGTGCCAAAGTAGATGGCCACACAAATGATCAAAGACATTTGGGAGGCACGCCCTAACCACGAAGCTTGGTGCGATGGCCATGACTAGTCCAACGCGGGACACTCCAGATCCGACGCCGAAGACGGAAAATTTTTTCACTGGCTCTAATGGGTTCTCCAACCGCGCGGACATAGCTCTGCACGGAGTCTATGAGATCTCGAAAATTCTGGCCGCCCCCGCCCGCCTCGAGACCACCTTATCGAATGTCCTGAAATTGTTGTCGAGCTTCCTTGAGATGCGTCACGGGATCATTGCTCTCCTGGATGATGGCGGTGCACCGAATGTCGTTATGGGCGTAGGCTGGAACGAGGAAAACGCGAAAAGTCATTTCGACCAGATTCCAGAGCAGGCTATTGGTCAAATCGTTACTACAAAGATGCCTGTCGTTGTCGAGAATATCGCAAAGAACCCACTATTCTCGGATTGGCCGTTCTCCGAACAGGGCAAGACCGAGGCGAAAGTCTCGTTTATCGGTGTCCCGATCAAGGAACGCGACCGGGTGATTGGCACTTTGACCATTGACCGGGTATGGGACGGCCGCGCGAATTTTCGGTTCGATGAGGACGTGCGGTTTCTTGCGATGATTGCCAATCTGGTGGGTCAGGCGGTGCGTTTGCACAATGTTGTGGTGCGCGATCGTGAGCGTCTCATGGCCGAACAGAGTCGCCTTGCGAAGGAGTTGTCGGAGACAACTGCAACGGACCATGATGCGCGCACGCGGGGAATCATCGGCGAAAGCGAAGCTATTCATTCCGTTCTCGAAAAAATTAAAATCGTCGCGCGCACCAATTCGACAGTGCTTTTGCGCGGTGAGTCAGGGACTGGAAAGGAACTCTTTGCCCGTGCAACCCATGATCTCTCCCCGCGCAAGAAGGGACCGTTCGTAAAGCTCAATTGTGCTGCGCTACCCGAATCCGTATTGGAGTCCGAGCTTTTCGGCCATGAGAAAGGCGCGTTCACGGGTGCGGTTGCCCAACGCAAGGGCCGTTTCGAGCTTGCCGATCGTGGCACACTTTTTCTGGATGAGATCGGCGAGATTTCACCAACGTTCCAGGCGAAGCTCCTTCGCGTCCTCCAGGAGGGGGAATTCGAACGTGTTGGAGGAATGCGGACGCTCAAGGTGGATGTCCGATTGGTGGCCGCGACAAATAAGAATCTTGAAGATGCCGTGGCCCGAGGGGAATTCCGTGCTGATCTCTATTACCGGATCAATGTCGTGACGATCGCGCTCCCCGCTCTCCGGAATAGGCCGGACGACATTTATTTGCTTGCGCGCGAATTTCTGCGTCGTTTCAACGAAGAGCACTCAACTCAGCTCGCCTGGACAATGTCCGCTAAGTCTGTTCTTGAGGGATGCTATTTTCCAGGAAACGTGCGGGAGCTCGAAAATTGCGTGCGCCGGACGGCCACGCTGGCGAAGGGCCTGAAAATCGTAGCGGATGACTTTGCTTGCCGTCATGACGAGTGTCTTTCCTCGACCCTCTGGAAGGGAACACTCACCAAGCCGGAACCGTCCAACACTACCTCTGGCCGAGTTCCAAATTTTAAAAGTGCGCCAAATTCCCCAGAAACAATCCCCGAGCCGGATAAGACCCAGCCAGCTCTTGATGGTGATCCTATCGCCACTCTGCCGGATGCGGCTTCGCAGTCTGACAACTGTGGCATCTTGCATGGAGCCGGTCAGGCAGAGCGGGAGCGGTTGCTCCAGGCCATGGAGACGGCGGGTTGGGTGCAAGCCAAGGCAGCGCGCTTGCTCAATCTCACGCCGCGACAGATCGGCTACGCCCTCCGCAAGCACGATATCCCAATCAAGAGATTTTAGCGGGATCTGGCGGTCGTCGTGGGCGGTGAGGGCCTATGATTTCACGCAGCGGCGAGTGTTCTGGCAAGCTGTCTGCCACGTTTTTATCGATTATCTGGTCGTGGCTGTGCTGAGAAAGCAACGCCGAAACTCAGCTGTTAGGATTTCCGGGTCGGTTCGACGCGCTGCAGACGGGCTGGACAAGCGCATGTTTGGATTCCGACATCGTGTCATATGCGCTGTTCGGCGTTGCCCGGCAAAATTATTATGGATGGATAGAAAATCAGCATCTTAGCAAGATGGCACAACGCTTGCTGATTATTGGAACAGCGAGCCGGTGCGCGCGGCTGGTTACCTGACAGGAACGACGGCGTGCAGGCTTTGCATGGCAACCACGACATCGCGTCCGTGAGAAGAGATCGACGCTGATGGAGGAGCGCTATCATGTATATTTTGTAGCCGTTCGGCGCTTGCTGTCCGATATCCTTGTGGCAGGAGGCGGATTGCTTGCGGGCAAGCGGTACAGTTGGCTTGGCACCCGGGCCCTTCAATCCAGCGGAGCATCTGCCTTGAACCAACTCGCGCCTTTGCCTATGATTGCAATCTTCGCCTACGCTTTGCCGTCGTTGAGCGGATCGAAGAAAACGGGCATCGCCCGTTCCTTGATGACACCGAAAGTATTATCCGTGAGTTGGCCTATAAGTGTTTGACCTCCGCATCGAAGCGGTACGTCAGCCGTCTTACGAGCGACAGTTCGCGGATCGCCGTCTAAGATCCCTGCGACCCAAAGGAATAGATTTTATGAAAGTGATGATCCGTCGTTCTCCCGAGACCGGACTTTCTATTTATGTGCCGAAGAAAGATCTCGAGGAGCCGATTGTCGAATCGGAGCACGAGACATTGTGGGGTGGCTGGATTCGTATTGCAAATGGCTGGGTGCTCAACCTTCCCGAAATGGCGCCCGATACAAAACTGCCGGTAACCGTCAATGCGCGAAAAAGCGGCGAAGAAGAGGAGTAACAGCAAATGAATGCACCTCTGCCGCCAATGGTGACCCTGAAACTGGCGGACGCCGAAGAGGCGGTGGCGTCCCTTATTGCTCCTTTGCGCGCCGGAACAATTGTCCCCTATCTGGGGCCTGGCCTCGCCGCGCTCACCAAACCGAACGTCCCGATGACACCGGAGGCTCTCGCCGAGTTCTTCGCTAGCAAGGTCGCCTTGCCACGCCGTGCCAAGGGCAATGCTTGGGCATCCGCTCAGCACATCGAGAGCATGAAGCATCGTTCCACTCTCTCGGTCCTGATGGGAGAGGCCTTTGCGCCACCTGTCGAACCGACGGCGCTCCACCGTTGTCTTGCCTCGCTCCGCCCGCCGATGATTGTTGACACATGGTATGATGGGGCCATGCGGGCGGCGCTCGAGGGACAAAGCGACTGGGGGGAAATCCAAGGAATTACGCGTGCTGGAATCGGTGAAGACCGTTGGTACCGCTTTTACGATTCGGCTGGTAAGGAATCAAACCGCACGGCGGCGGAGACGTGGACGACACTTCTTTACAAACCGCATGGCAGCGTCGTTCCCGCCCGAAACTTTCTAATCTCGGATGCTGACTATGTCGAGGTGCTAACAGAAATCGACATTCAGACGCCGATTCCGGATGTCGTGAAACATCGGCGGACCGACCGAAGCTTTTTGTTCATTGGCTGCAGGTTCCATGATCAGCTCTTGCGAACCTACGCGCGCCAAATCATGAAACGCTCCTCGGCCACGCATTATGTGCTTGTCGAGCCGGATAGCCTTACCAAGAACGAGGTCCGATTCATTGCGACGCAAGGCATGACGCCGATCGGTATTCCGCTCACGCGTGCGGCCGAGATCCTGCTCCAATCTGCCTAGGTGCCAGAACTTCCTTCATCAGGTGCGGTTCGCCGCAATTGCTAGCCTGTGCGTCTCTCGGCGCACAGGCTCTTTGATTCTGGACAACATCGATTGGTGTTGTGTTTCAAACAAATCGCCATCGGCTGCGTGTTGATGTCTGCAAAGTGACAGCCAGGGATGGCATTTTAAAAGCTCTGATTTATCAACCGATTACCATCTCCCCATTTAATGGCACGCGAGTTGCTCGATAGCTGATCAAACGACGGATACGTCGGCCTAGAGCGAGGAACGGATATGCAAACGTCAACACAACACGAGGGAGCAAATCCCGCGGTAACCGCCAACATTGAAGAGGTGTTGCAGAAGGTCGCGGAGCACAAGGGTTGTGGTACTTCGGGTGGGAGTGGCAAGGCTAGCTGCGGATCGGCGGCGGGCCAAGGCGATCTCCCGACAGAGATTTGGGAAAAGGTCAAAAACCATCCCTGCTACAGTGAGGAAGCGCATCATCACTATGCACGCATGCATGTCGCCGTCGCTCCTGCTTGCAACATTCAGTGCAACTATTGCAACCGGAAATACGACTGTGCCAATGAATCACGGCCCGGCGTCGTCAGCGAAAAGTTAAGCCCAGCACAGGCCGCCAAAAAGGTGCTCGCGGTGGCCTCGACAATTCCGCAGATGACCGTACTTGGCATTGCGGGCCCAGGGGATCCTCTCGCCAATCCTGAGAAGACCTTCGAGACATTCGAGCTGATAGCGAAGACGGCGCCGGACATCAAGCTGTGCCTGTCCACCAATGGCCTTGCATTGCCTGATCACGTGGATACCATCGCTGGATTCAATGTCGATCATGTTACCATCACGATCAACATGGTCGATCCAGAAGTCGGGGCGAAGATCTACCCCTGGGTATTCTGGAAGCACAAACGCTATACAGGTGTGGAAGCAGCCAAGCTCCTGACGGATCGCCAGTTGCAGGGCCTCGAAATGCTCACTGAGCGTGGCATACTCTGCAAGGTCAATTCGGTGATGATCCCGGGGATCAATGACAAACATCTCGTGGAGGTCAACAAGGCGGTCAAGTCACGCGGTGCGTTCCTGCACAATATCATGCCGCTCATTTCATCCCCTGAGCATGGAACGGTGTTTGGTCTTACGGGCCAGCGTGGTCCAACGGCTCAGGAACTGAAGGCGCTGCAGGACAGCTGCGAAGGCGAGATGAATATGATGCGGCACTGTCGGCAGTGTCGCGCCGACGCTGTGGGTCTTCTCGGCGAGGACCGTAGCGCGGAGTTCACGACCGACAAGATTATGGCGATGGAGGTCAACTATGACCTTGACTCGCGCAGGGCTTATCAGGAAAAGGTCGAAGAGGAGCGTGTCGCCAAAGTCGCTGCTAAGCAAGAAGAGCTGGCAACACTTGCGGGAGAGCAGAGCGATATCAAGCTTCTCGTTGCCGTAGCGACCAAGGGCTCTGGGCTTATCAATGAGCACTTCGGTCATGCCAAGGAGTTCCAAGTTTGGGAGCTTTCCACGGCTGGGGCGAAATTCGTAGGACATCGCCGCGTAGATCTCTATTGTCAAGGTGGCTATGGCGAGGAAGATAGCCTGGAGACGATCATCCGAGCCATCAACGATTGCCATGCCGTGTTTGTCGCCAAGATTGGCGGTTGTCCAAAAAGCGACTTGATTAAGGCCGGCATCGAACCGATCGATCAATTCGCCCATGAGTTCATCGAGAAATCGGCGATTACCTGGTTCAAGGAGTACCTCGGCAAGGTCAAGAGCGGCGAGATCCAGCACATCCAACGCGGTGACGCAGAAATTCGTCAAGGAGCGTTGACCGCAGCAGCAGCCTAGAGCGCTTCCTGATCAGCTGATCACAAGGCGATCTTTCAAACTCAGAGCTAGGGCGTGTTGAATCGAAGAATGTTCTCGCAACCTGCCCTAAGCTCTTGAGGGTCTGATGATAGGAGCATCTTTATGGCTTTGAAGATCATTGCTTCACAGTGCACAAGCTGCACAGCCTGCGAAGCAGAATGTCCCAATCTGGCAATTTCTGAGAAGGGCGGTACATTTGTTATCGATCCGAACAAGTGTACCGAATGCATTGGGCATTTTGATGCCCCACAATGCGCGGCCGTGTGTCCAGTGGATGACACCTGCGTGATAGACAATTCATTTCCGCGCTACCAAGCTGCGGAATAGGGAGCAAATAATGAATCTTAACATAACTCCCGCGGCAGAAAAATTCATTCGTCTCATGCTGCGTGCAGACGGGGCTCCCGGGAGTGGATTTAGGCTTGTTGTAAGCCCCGGGGGCTGCTCGGGGCTTACGGCTGATATCAGTGTATTGCGTGGACCAGAGCCGGGAGACGCGATCGTGGAGCGTAACGGTGTGAAGCTGTTTCTGCCCGCCGAAAGCCGCATTCTCCTTGATGGGTTGACAATCGACTTTGCTGACACGGCATCGCAAACAGGACTCGTCTTTCACGATCCGAAGGCAACGTCCTGCGGTCATGGCGGCGCGAAGACCGCGCAATAAATCGGGGGAGGAGGCGCATGAGCGGCGCGGTCCTGCAAGACAAACCCCAACCCATTCCGATTGAGGATGCTCTCCTCGCCGATGCCCTGTTAGGAGGGGGCTTGCCGCCCGAGGCCGAATGGCATCTGTGGGAGGCGGGGCTTTCTTATCATATGGATAATGTGGCGGAGGGGCATCTCCGAGAAGCCGAGGCTTTGGCTCCAGGCCACGCGGCAGTCCTGATAGGTCTCTACCGCTTTTATTTCTATAAGGGGAGGCTGAAGGAGGCGCTTGACGTGGCTCGCCTGTGTCTGGAGAAGGCGGCGAGGGAAAACAACCTTGCTGAAAACTGGCGGGATGTGAGAGCTGGCGATGCCTTATTCGACCGTTACGAGGAAATAGCGCCGCGATTCTTCCTGTTTACCCTCAAAGGGTATGCCTATCTTCAACTGCGCCTCGGCAATCTGGACGAAGGCTTAGTGGCGGTTCAAAAGCTGCTGGAGCTTGATCCAAGTGACAAGATTGGAGCCAAGGTGTTGCTCGATGTCATCCAGAGAATAGGGCAAGACAATGACTGATGACATTGACGAAGCGCGGGATTGGCAAGGAAACGAGGTCGATTGCGCGTCATGCCCGCATCAGCCCTTGCTTGCGTCAGGGCTTTGCCGACTGAAACATGCCTGCGTGAACGACCGCTATGCAAGGCGTATCGATCGCTTCTTTAATTGGAACCCGAAACTTGCGGATGGCTATGTCACGCATCCGCATTTCGAGGTGCGGGCGATTGCAGCAAAGCATGCCAGCCTCTTTCTGTTACCGCCACTCCTCGATGATGCTGAAGAGACGGTACGGTGGAACGCCGCGCGACGGCTACCCAAACGCTACAGTCTTCAACTTAGGAACGATCCTCATCGGGAAGTGAGAATTCGCATCGTTCCACTCCTGGACGACGCTGAGCTTGTTCCGATGATGGGGGATCCCGACTACTATGTGCGCTTGGTCATCGCCCGCCGTGTGACGCCGCCACTCTTGGCGCGGATGGTCCGCGACGAGGAAGCGGAAGTCAGGCGTGTTGTGGCGCGCCGCATTCAGCCCGAGTGGCTTCTTCAAATGGCCGATGACCCTGACGCAGCGGTGAGATTGGAAGTCGCCCAACGCCTAGCACCGCATCTTCTTCATCGCCTGCGGGGAGATCCCGACTGGCGAGTGCGTTATGAGGTGGCGAGCCGGGTTCCCGTTTCCAAGGTATCTGAATTGTCGGATGATTCGGATTCCCTTGTCCGGGAAATGGTGCAATCGCGGTTGTTGGGAAAGCATGAACTGCTAAGGGATGTGCCGGTATGAGCAATATTGTTCGCGATAGCGATGTGGTTGAGATCTCTGAGTCACCTTATTTTAGCTTCGGCGAAAAGGTGAAGGCCAAGCGTGTCATCCGGAACGATGGTACCTATGCGGGAAAGGAAATCGGTGAGATTTTGGCGAAAAAGGGTGAGATAGGTTATATCGTCAGTATTGGGACCTTTCTCCAACAATTTTACATTTATGGCGTTGAATTCACGGAAAGCGGCAATCGCGTCGGGATGAAGCGCAAGGAGCTTGAGCCGGTAAAGCCGCGTGATGACGAGGAACCACCTTTGCCAGGAGGCGTGCTGTGATCGAGCCGAGGTTTCCAATCTATCAATGGGGCCAACGTGTCCGAGCCGTGATTGATCTTCACAACGATGGCACTTTTCCAGACGCCCCCTTGGAGGCCATACTCGTCAAGAGCGGTGATGGTGGCGAGATTGTCCAGGTGGGGACACATACAGAATCTAACACCCCTATCTATCTCGTTGAATTTGGCGAAAAGCTTGTTGTTGGATGTCTTGAGGAAGAAATCACGCCGCTTTGACGCTCGTAGGTTCTCCTGCGATTGAAAAGGCGCTCTAGAGGAAGTGTTGCACCGTGGCAGCCGCGATTCTGAAAGAGATAACAACGGGGCGGTTTCCGCACCCAAACGATCTCGATCGGAAGCGTATTGAGCGTGTGCTCAAGGCACGCAAACGATACCGCTATGTTGTGCCAAGGGTGCATGCCGTGGCAAACGGATATCTCATAGAAAGCCCGTGCTGTTCGCGGAACATCGACGCCGATGGCGGTATCATTGATATCGCCTTGCTTCAATATGACGGAGATCTCGGCATATGGCAGCTTTATCGGAAGGATCACGGATGTGGACAATGGGATCTACACAGCAAACACGGCCGGTTGTCCGAGATCTTAGAATTATTGAACATTGATCCAAATCGGGCGTTCTGGCAATAAATTTGCTTTGTAGAGTTGCGGCGTGAAGAGAGGTGAGCAGGATCATGTCCTTAAGTGAGGATGATTTAAAGCAGATCGATGAGGTGCTTGTGGCGCCTAATGCGGAGTCGTACCCGTTTGGAGAGCTACGCCGTCGGTTTCCGCATCTCTCCTGGACACGCTGCGATGCGTCGGATGTGACTGAAACACCTTTCCGTGTTTATGAGCACTTTGATATTCACCTTTTGAATAGCACTGATCATTGCGCTCAGATCACTACAGATCCGGCACGTGCGACAGGAATTATTCTGGCGAGCCGGAGTGCGATCCGATGATCGAGCTGAGCGCTACCGAAGAGATCGAAGATGGAGAGGATGTGATTGCGGAGGACGTGGACGATTCGTTCATTCCGCTTTCCGATCCCGATATAACGGTGGCTGAACTGGAAGCGGTTGATTCTGTTATGCGTTCTTCGAGGCTTTCGAACGGCCCTGTCGCCGAGGCCTTCGAGACAGCATTTGCGGCTTATGTCGGCCGCAAATATGCGGTTGCGGTGCCAAGCGGCACGATCGGCCTGTTAATTGCGCTTGCGTCTTTCGGAATTGGCCCTGGACAGGAGGTGATTGCCTCACCCTATTCTTTCCGGGAAACGGCGCATGCGATTAGTCTTTCAGGTGCGCGGCCGGTGTTTGCGGACATTGATTATTGGGCCGGCACCATCGTTCCGGAAAAAGCCGAGGCGCTGATTGGCCCGAATACACGCGCCATCGTCGCGTGTAACAACAATGGGCATCCTGCCGCCTGGCCCGCCTTGCGGGCCTTGGCGAAATCGCATGGGCTCGTTCTCATCGAAGATTCAACCGAAGCGATCGGCTCCAAATACCAGGACGCATTGGTTGGAACTTTTGGTGACGCGGCCATTTTTGATTTTTCTCAGCCCTCGCCGCTCATCTGTGGCGAAGGAGGCATGGTTGTCACGGATGACGTGGATATTGCAGTGGCCTTACGGCGCCATCGCGCCCACCGTCTGACGGAGAGGTCATCGGTCGTTGTCAGCGGGACGCCTCCCTATCAAGCGGGAATGAGTGATCTTTCTGCTGCGCTGGGTTTGGCCCAGTTGAAGCGGCTTGACGAAATTCTCGAACGGCGCCGGTATATCGAGCATCTCTATTACAAGCACGTCTCATCCTTTGAGGGAATCAAGGATCCCTTTGTTGCCCCAGAAGTAACGGAAGTGAACTGGTTCCTCTATATCGTGCATTTGGGAACCCGGTTTTCGCGCTCGAGCCGTGACGCGATCATCGAGGATCTGCGTGTCGAGCAGATTGAAGCCGCTGCCTACAGCAGTCCGCTTCATTTACAGCGGCATTATTTCGAATTGGGATATCGCCGCGGCAATTTCCTCGTGACGGAAAAGGTTGCGGATCGCGCCGTGGCACTTCCCTTTCATACGCATCTCACGGAGGACCAGATTGCCTTTCTCGTCTCAACCATGAAGGATGCTTCGATTAATGTCGGGGCGGGTTCGGCCATTTATTGAAGCTAATTCTATCGCCCCACTCGTTGCACTGGAGAAAGAACCTAAAAACATGAGGAGTATTTGAATGTCGCTGATTACGATTATGCCGTCCGGCAAGACAACCGAGGCGCTGGAAGGGACGACGCTTCTTACGGCCATCCTCGCGGCGGATGTGGCTTTGACGCATGAGTGCGAGGGCAATGCATCCTGTGGAACATGCCATATTTTCGTCCACGAGGGGCGCAAGGGGCTGTCGAAGGTTGCCCGCGAGGAAAATGAGAAACTCGATACCATCGTCGGCGTCGGCTCGAAATCACGCCTCGCCTGTCAGGCTAAGGTGTTGGGCACGGAAAATATCAAGGTTGAGTTGTTAGGCTTTGCCTCGGGTCTTTAGAGTTTATGGAGGATCTATATGGAAACCAGCGACGCTACGGTACTCGATGCCAAGGTTATGATTCACATACGTTTCGCACCTAACGGTTCAGTTGTCGAAATTGGTGAACGCCCGGCAACCCTAAGCCCACAGGATTGGTTCGATTTCTTGAGCGACAATGTGGGGCTTAAATATCAGGCGCTTGCCGGAGGTCGCGGCGTGTTTCGTTTGATGCGGACAGAGACCGACGATCTGAAAGCGAGGGCGGTCGCGTCATAGCGAGTCCTGTTTAGTCTAGGAGCAGGGGGCAGAGACGGCGAAATCCTGAGAGGCGCGGCAGCGACGATCGACCGATATCGACATGGATTCGCCGTCCCTGAGTTCTAAAGGAAATTCCGCGAGCTTACGGTGCTTGCTTTTATGCAGTCACCGGTTGTCCCGTTGAATTCTCACTCGTGATGGCGAGAGTGAACTTTTCCGTCATAGGTGTGTGGACAGAGATGCCCTGAAAGGCCCGGGGTGGCCTTCCAAGCAGCTTAATGAGCAGTAGAGCGTGCATTGACCGGCCGCCACTCCATATATCCATAACGACGCCGCAGCCCTTATTCCGCAGGGGCAACATCGACGTCCGGCAATCCTTTAGACTGTTGGCCGCTATTAT
>DATJLX010000198.1:0-5282 GCA_035509135.1 Methylocella sp. | reverse complement strand
TCCCTTCCCGTGGTCGCCCACGTCCCGCGTGCTCTTTAACCGGAAGACCCCGCCGGCGGGGGCGGAAACATTCCGTCTCGTCCCCATCATTGGACGAGACCAATCGGATAGGGGGTGACGGAGCCTGGCGGGTTCACTGTCCCAATTTTGTCGCCCCGCATCTGGGAGCGGAGCTCCTCGGCGACATTCGAAGCGTCCACGCCATCGCGAATGACCTGCGGCCGGATAAAGATGATCAGTTCCTTGCGGTCGACGACATTGTTGTTGCTGGGGGTAAAGGCTTCGCCGACAATAGGAATTTGATCAAGAATCGGGATTCCGGCGCGGCCCTTGTCATGCTCCTCCTGGATGAGGCCGGCGAGCAGCACGGTCTGGCCATTTGGCACCTGGATAAAGCTTGTGACGTGGCGGTCGGTGAATGTCGGGCAGGGCGCCCCGCCCGTCGCACTGCCAGCGCATGCGTTTGCGCCCGGAATTTCCGCGCTGATTTCCTGGTCGATCTCGAGGTTCACGTTACCGTTGGCGTGGACATGCGGCTGGAACCGCAAAATAATGCCCGTATTTTGGTAAGAAATGGAATTGAAAACGGTGTTTGAGGTGGACGTGGCCGAATTCAGCACATTCGCGGTGCCGGTCGAGACCGGCACTTGCTGACCGACCAGAAGGCTTGCTTTCTGATTGTCGAGCACCACGAGGGAAGGATTCGAGAGGATCTTGGTCGTCGTATATTGATTGAGGGCGCTGATGACGACATGCGGGGTGAGACTGCTCCCGATCATGGCATTGAAGCCTGGCACTGTTGGGCTCAAGGGCAGCGAGGTTCCCGATGAGTTGAAAACCCCGTCGGCGCCGGTAACAGACGTCGTGCCCGTCGTCGAGCCCGACCCGAGGAGCGTGTGTCCGATAAAGAATTGAACGCCATAATTGAGGGTGTTGTTAAGATCGACTTCGGCGATGGTCACATCGACGGCGACCTGCGCTTGCGGGCGGTCGAGTTGATTGAGCGCCCGTTCGATGATGCGGTAAGTCTCCGCATTGGCGTAGACCACGACCGAATTGTTCGGAATATCCGGCAGAATCCTGACGCCCGGCAAAATAGCCTTTCCGCCGCCGCCTCCAAGACCGCCGCCCGTGCCGCCTGTTCCCGATGTTTCGGACTCCGCGCTAGCCCCATGGCCGGCACCGGCGGATAAAGACCCAAACGGATTTTGCCCGCCTTGGGGCTGACCGGCGCCAAGCCCCCCGCCGGCGCCTCCCCCCAGACCGCCGCCACTGCCGAGACCACTGCCACTGCCCAATCCGCCGTTCCCCGCGCCGCCGCCGAGACTGCCGCCCCCGCCCAGTCCGGTTTGCCCTGGATTGCCGTTGGCCGAAGCCAAGGTCGTCGCCCCCGCGCCAGGCGCGATCTGATTGGTTGGCGACTCCAAATTGCTCGATCCGCTGCCAATGAATAAATCCGAGAGCAGCTTGGCGATCTGCTTGCAATCGCCGTAGCGCACCTTGTAGACCTTGACGCCGGTGCTTGCCACCGCTGAAGCGTCGAGGCGATTGATCCATTTTTCCGCGGCGCGCAGCAACCCGGGCTTTCGCGCCACCACGAGAACGGCATTCATGCGGGCGATGGGTTGCAGCTTAACGAGATGCTGGCTGAGGCCATCATCGCCGGAATCCAGGATCTTTTCGAGCTCCGTGACGAGCGGCTCCGGCGTCGTATTGTGAACCGGAAAGACACCGACCGATTGGCCCTGCATCCAATCCGCATCGAAACTCAGGATGGTATCGACGGCCGTGCGGCGTTCGATTCCATTGCCAACCACGATTATCAGATTTTTCGATGGATCGGCGCGGATGGCGCCAGGCTTCGTCGCGAAGCTTTCCAGAAGCTTGGTGATCGTTTGCACCGAGACGTGCTGCAAGGGGACCACCGACAACCCATACCCTGGCCCGACCTCATCGCCGGAGTCTACGCGATCGACGCGGCCGTTGCCAATGGCATCATCGGCCGGAACGATCCGGTAGCCCCCGGCATCATGCACCAAAACCGCATTGCTCGTGCGCAATGCGCTTTCCAGAATGAACAGCAGTTGCGATTTGGGAACCGGACGCCCCGATGAGAGGCTGATGGTCCCCTGCACGCGCGGATCGATCGCATAGCCAACCCCGAGATAATCGCCCAAAATGACCTTCGCCACGGCGCTTACGGGGGTATCCTCGAAATTCAAGGTGACGCCTTCCCCGCCGCCGCCGCCGCCGCCATTGGGGTCATGGTTCGGCGAATTGGCATCCACCGGAACCACAGTGCCGGAACTGCCGTAATAAACCAGCGGCTTTTCCGCCGGCGATGCCGTATTGACATTTGCGGTCGCTTCAAGACCCCGCGGCTGCAAATCGAGGGATCGCACGCGATCCAGCGCGTCCGGCGGCTCATTAACGCCGACGGGGGGCGCCGTCGAGCAAGCGGCCAGCAGAGCGCTTGCGAAAAAGGACAAAGCCACCCCTCGCATTGGGCGGCGGGAACTGATCACGTGAACGCCTAACAAACGCGGACGCATCTAGACGGGTCCAAACGCAAACAGTAATTCACGCAAATGTTTGACCCCGGGCTGTCTCCAAAACGCGCGTTCCCTGATGCTTTTGAGCCTTAAGAGAAGAGCGTTGCGCGAAGCTTGGTAAAGCGATGTTGGTAAAGCGATGTGTAAGCACAGCCTCTCGCGGGAGGGCTCGCCTCTCCGTCTCAGCCATGGCGGAGATCACTGGTGGCTTAGGATCATGTCATCAAAATGGCTTAGCTGGAGGATGATTGTCCTCTATCAAACGGATTTCAGGCGGGCGATCCGGGACGGGACGGGCGGATGCGAATAATAAAACAAGGTGTAGAGCCGGTCCGGCGTCAGCGTCGAGAGATTGTCCCTCGCAAGCTTCGTCAAGGCGCTGATCATGGGTTCGGCGCCGGCCATCACCTTGGCGAAATGGTCGGCTTGATATTCGGCTCGGCGCGATAAAAAACTCGTGAATGGCGAAAGCACATGCAAAACGGGTCCGAGAGCGGTCAGGATGATGATCAAAACCAGACCGGGGTCGTTTGGCAGGCCGAAGGAGCCGGCGAGCCCGGCGGAAAAAGCCCAGGAAAGCGCAGCAAAACCAAGCAAGGCGAGCACCGCCGACTCGGCAATGCGCTGCCGGATATGGCCAAGCTTATAATGTCCCAGCTCATGCGCGAGAATGGACAGGATTTCGTCGGGGGTATGGTTCCGCAAAAGCGTATCAAAGAAAACGATGCGCTTGGCTTTCCCAAATCCGGTGAAATAGGCGTTGCCATGCGTCGAACGCTTTGAGGCGTCCATGACATAGAGACCCTTGGATTCAAAACCGCATTGGGCAAGCAGGGCCTCGATGCGCGTCTTCAACTGATCCTGAGGCATCGGCGTGAAACGATTGAAGAGGGGTGCGATGAAAGCGGGGTAGATCACCGTCATGGCGATCATCAGCGCCATGAGCGCCGCCCAGCCGGCAAGCCACCAGACATCTGGCAGAAGGCGCTGCAAAAGGAAGAAGCCATAAAGCAAGGGAACGCCAAGGACAGCCATGAGCGCCGCGCCCTTCATCCGGTCAAGCAGAAACATGGTGGCTGTCGCCCGGTTGAAGCCGAACCGGGCTTCAAGCCAGAATGTGCTGAAAATCGAAAAAGGCAGATGAAACAGGCGCTCGATCAGGGCGAACAAAACGACGACAGCGACGCTGCGGGACAGGCCGGGCGTGATAAACTGTGCCACCAGGACATAAAGAGGACCGAGAAGAAGCGTCAGCCAAAGCACCGCAAGGATCATGTCGAAGGCGGTTTGCGCCATGGCAAGCCGGGCGCGGGCGAGCGTATAGGCGGCTGCCCGCTGGTGTTGCTCGCCGCTGATCGCACCGGCGAACCCCTCCGGCACGCGCTCCCGGTTCGCGGCAACGGTCGCCGCCTGACGGACCAAAAGATAGAGGGCGAGACTCCCGGAAAGGACAATGGCGGCAACAATGGCGAGGGAGAGTGGGCTCATCGGTCAGTTCCAAATTGATCGGCAATGCCTATATAGGCCAGGATCGCGGTATTTCGAGCGCGACCGGCCGGGGGCGACTTCATGATCGATTTTCCTCACATCGCCGCGCGCTGGCAGCCGCGGCTCCTTAGCCTGTTGCGGATCGCCACGGCGCTCTTGCTTCTCCAGCACGGGACGGCGAAGCTTCTCGGCTTTCCGCATGTCGGCATGTTCGACGGCATGCGGTTTTTGTCGCTGTTGGGCGCGGCCGGCGTTCTGGAGTTCGCCGGGGGCCTTCTGCTTCTCCTTGGCCTATGGACCCGCCCGGTCGCCTTTATTTTGTCCGGCGAGATGGCTTTTGCCTATTTTCTCGTCCATGCGCCGAAAAGCTTCTTTCCCATCCTCAATCAGGGCGAGCTCGCGGCGCTTTATTGCTTTGTCCTCCTTTATCTCGCGGCGGCGGGCGGCGGTGCCTGGAGTTTGATGCGGGAGAGGGTCACGCCGCCTTCCATTTGATCGAGCAGCCGATCGCGGGAATTTGATTGCCGGGCGCTTCGCCGGTCGCCGCGATCGCCCGCATGGCCTCGACGAGTTCCCGCCGCGCCCCTGCGGGCGGCGGCTCCGTGCGGCCTTCATCGAGACGGCCCCGGTATTTCAGCCTGCGGCCCTTGTCATAGCCGAAATAATCGGGCGTGCAGACCGCCCCATAAGCGCGGGCAATTGCCTGGCTCTCATCGTGCAGATAGGGAAACGGAAATTGATGGGCGGCCGCGAAGCGTTGCATATTGGCAAAGGAATCCTCAGGATACTCCCTGGCGTCGTTCGCGCAAATGGCGGCGAAACCGAACCCCTCGGCCATCAGCACGCGGGCATCCAGGACGAGCCGGTCGATCACCGCTTTCACATAGGGGCAGTGATTGCAGATGAAGACGATCACCGTGCCCTTTTCCCCTGCTATGTCACTGAGCGCATAAGTCTTTCCATCCGTTGCGGGCAGCCGGAAGTCGGGTGCCGGCGTGTCCAGGATGATCTCTGTCGCAGTCGCTGCCATGTTCGCGCCTCCAGGTGACTTAGAGTATATAGAGGCGCGGCAGGCGGGAGCCAACTCATGAGGTGGGGTTTGAGCTTCAACTTGGCGCCAACAGACGACGGAAAAGCCGCCTCCCCGCCTCCGTGATGGCCGCCGCCGGAACTCACGCGCGATATTCTAGAATGTCGCCGGGCTGGCAGTCGAGTGCGGCGCATATCTTTTCCAGCGTGTCG
>DATJLX010000197.1:0-5530 GCA_035509135.1 Methylocella sp. | reverse complement strand
CTCGACGAGAAGGGCCAGAAGATGTCGAAATCGCTCGGTAATGTTGTGGCGCCGCAAACGGTCATTAAGGATGCCGGCGCCGATATTTTGCGCCTCTGGGTGGCGGCGTCCGATTATTCGGATGATCTGCGCATCGGCCCGGAGATCCTCAAAACCTTTGTCGAAACCTACCGGAAACTCCGCAACACGATCCGCTGGATGCTCGGTTCGCTCGCCCATTATGGCGCCGCTCCGGCGGTTGGCCATGAGGCGATGGGCGAACTCGAAAGACTCATGCTGCACAAGCTCGCCGAGCTCGATGCCGAGGTTCGAAAAGCTTACGAAGAGTTCGACTTTAAGCGCGTCGTCGCGCGGCTCGCAACCTTCCTCAACACTGATCTCTCGGCCTTCTATTTCGACATCAGCAAGGATGCGCTCTATTGCGAGCCGCCTTCGAGCAAGAAGCGCCGCGCGGCGCTCGAAGCCATCGAGCAGATTTTCCGTTCTGTCACTCTCTGGCTCGCGCCGGTCCTCGCTTTCACCTGCGAAGAGGCGTGGCTCTCGCGCTATCCCGAGGCGGTTTCAGTGCACTTGGAGGGATTCCCTGACATTCCGCAATCCTGGCGCGATGAGGCGCTTGCAGAAAAATGGGACAAAATCCGCCGCGTCCGCGCGGTTGTTACTGGCGCATTGGAGATCGAGCGGGCGCAAAAGCGAATCGGCTCCTCGCTCGAAGCGGCGCCCCGCGTCTTTATCGCCGATGCCGGTCTGCGCGCCCTTCTCGAATCGATCGATTTCGCCGAAGTCTGCATCACTTCGGATATCACAATCGAAGCAGGGGAAGGCCCGGCGGAGGCTTTTCGGCTCGATGATGTCTCGGGCGTGGCCGTCCTGCCGGATCGCGCACCAGGCAAGAAATGCGCGCGGTCGTGGAAAATTTCTCCGCTTGTCGGGAACGATCCGGATTTTCCGGATGTGAGCCCCCGGGACGCGCAGGCGTTGCGGGAATTGCGGGCTCTGGGGTTATGGCCATGACGCCGCGCCTCGTGGGTTTGCTGGCGATGGTGGCGACGCTCGCCGCCGATCAGGCAAACAAGCTTTGGCTTATCTTTGTTTATGGGATCGAAGCCCGCCAGCCGGTCCGGATTGCGCCTTTCTTCGATGTGATCTACGCCAAGAACCCCGGCATCTCCTATTCACTCCTGCCCGCCCAAAACGGAATGGAGCGCGTGGGCCTTCTTGTCCTCACCCTCGCGGCGACCGTCTTCCTCGGCATCTGGCTCTGGCGCGCGCCAACCAAGATCGCTGGCCTCGGCCTTGGACTGATTGTCGGGGGCGCGCTCGGCAACGCCTATGACCGGCTGGCCTATGGATTCGTCGCCGATTTCTATCATTTTCACATCGGTTCCTTCTCCTGGTACGTCTTCAACATCGCGGATGTTGGGATCGTCGCCGGTGTCGCGCTTTTGATTTACGACTCCTGGGGGCCGGCGGCAAAGACGCGCGAGCCGGGCCGCGCCGCCGGGCAATAACCTTTTACTGCCCGGCAATTTGCCTCCAAAAAGCCCTGAACGCGGACAAAATAGCAAGGAACGGGGTCTCGCGAGGATGGGACTTTCCGGATTTGCGGAGCGTTTCAAGGATGAAGAGCATGATCTCCAGCCTCGTTTCAGGACGCCGCCTTGGCCTGGCGGCGGGAGCCGCGCTTTTTGGCTTCGCGGCGTTTTCCAGCGCTGTGCCGGCTCGCGCGCAGGAAGACACCAATCCGTTCAATTCAATGCTCGGCTTTTTCGGCATGCAGTTCGACAAGGAGCAAGACGCGATCGATTACCGGGCACGGGCGCCAATTGTCGTTCCGCCTCACATGGATCTGCCGCCCCCGAAAGAAGCGGCCCGTGACCCGTCTTGGCCCAAGGACCCGGATGTCTACGCGGAACGCCGCGCGGCAATGGATTCGCACCGGCCCGCGCCGCAAATCACACCGAACACGCGGACCGAGTTGACCCAGGCGGAGCTGCAACAAGGCAAAGGTCCGATGCCGACGGACGGGCCGCCCGACGAATGCCAAGCGAGCGCCGGGACGCCCATTTGCCTTTACGCGCCTTGGAAAGCCGTGAAGTCGATCATGGCCGGCTTTCATCCCGATACGGTCCAGCCAGGGCCGGAGCCTGATCGCCGCTATTTGACCGAGCCGCCGCCCGGCTACAGAAAGCCGACCGCGGTCGCCAAGGCCACCATGGATGCGCCGAAAAACGAGCCCGACCCCGCCGATCCAAAAGCCTATATCCGTTCGCAGGAACACAAGACTTCGGTCGACAATTGATCAGGCCTCTTTAGCGCGGCGGCTCACCTCGGCGCCGGAGACGCCCGAGCAGCGGGCGGGCACGCCGCGCAAGAAAACTGTGCCCTTTTTGAAATTCCATCCTATATTCAGTCTAAGGCTTCCCAGTGGGAGGAGCGGGCGTGTCGTTTGCCATTTCCACCGCCCTTCTGGTCGAAGCAAAGGATGAGGCCCTAGAAAGCGATGGATGGAATGACTTTTGGTGAAACGGCGGCGGTGCGGGAGAGCGTCTTTCTGAACCCCGCGGCGCAGGCGCTAGGCAAAGCGGCCGGACCGGCGGTGACGCGGACAAAGCTCGGCAATGGCTTGGAAATCGTCATCATCGAGGATCACCGCGCGCCGGTCGTGACGCATATGGTCTGGTATCGCAATGGCTCGGCCGATGATCCGCTTGGCAAGTCCGGCATCGCGCATTTTCTCGAGCATTTGATGTTCAAGGGCACGAAGGCCCATCCGCAAGGCCAGTTCTCCGAGCTTATCGCCGATCTCGGCGGCCAGGAGAATGCCTTTACCTCGAATGATTACACCGCCTATTTCCAGCGCGTCGCCAAAGAGCATTTGAGCGTCTGCATGGATTATGAAGCGGACCGGATGAAAAATCTGGTCCTGAACGACGAGGTGGTTTCGCCCGAGCGCGATGTCGTCCTTGAGGAACGCCGGATGCGCACCGATTCCGATCCTTCGGAGCAGCTCGGCGAGGCCTTGCAAGCGGCGCTGTTCACCCAGCATCCCTACGGCAGGCCGATCATCGGCTGGAGCCATGAGATCGAGGGTCTCGAAAGGACGGACGCGCTTGCCTATTACGACCGTTTTTATACCCCGGAAAATGCGATTCTCATCGTCGCCGGCGATGTCAATGCGGCCGAGGCGATCAGTCTGGCGGAAAAATATTACGGTCCCATTGCCGCCCGCGGCGAGCCGCCGGTGCGGTTTCGCCCGCACGAGCCCGAGCCCCGCGCGCATCGTCTCGTGACCCTTACCGATGAAAAGGTTGAACAGCCAACCCACCAGAGCATCTTTCTCGTTCCCTCCTACCGGTCGGCCGCGCCCGGCGAAGCGGAGGCCCTCGAAATTCTCGCGCATCTGCTCGGCGGCGGCCACACGAGTCTTTTGTTCAAGACCTTGGTTATCGAGGACAAGCTCGCGGTAACGGCAGGCGCCCATTATCAAGGCACGTCGGTCGATGACACGCGCTTCTATATTTTCGCGGTGCCCGCGCCAGGCGTGTCGCTCGAACGTCTCGATGCTGCGATCGATGCCGTGATCGCCCGCGCCGCCCAGGGCGTCCCAGCGGAGGACATCCAGCGGGCGAAAAATCGCCTGGTGGCCGAAGCGATCTACGCTCAGGACAATCAGGCAACACTTGCCCGTTGGTATGGCAGCTCGCTGGCTGCGGGGCTTGACCTTGAGGATGTCGCGCGATGGCCCGAGCGGATCGAGGCCGTGAGCCCGGCGGATGTTCAAAACGCCGTCCGCTGGCTCGACAAAAGGCGCAGCGTGACGGGTTTCCTCCTGCCTGACAAAGCCGCAGCCTCCACCACGGCACAGGCGGACACAATAGCATCCGTCGCGCTTTGAAGGGACATTTCGCGCCCGCAGGTTGAGCCCAAGAGCATGACCTAAAAAAATTGCAGATTTTTTTGGACAGGATCATGCGACAAAACAAAGAAAGAGAGACGATGGGCGCTTTCTTGAAGCGATCTTGGTCGAGGTTTTGGACGAGACATGACAGCCCTTGCCGCCACTGAAAGCCCCTCGCGCGCCTCAACCGTGCAGAAAGTCGTCTCAAAGGGCGGTATCGAAGCTTGGCTTGTCGAGGATTATGCGGTTCCGTTGATTGCCCTTGAATTCGCCTTCAAGGGTGGCGCCGCACAGGATCCGATCGGCAAACCCGGCGCCGCCACGCTTCTCGCTGGCCTCCTCGACGAAGGAGCGGGGCCCTATGATTCGGAGGGCTTTCATCGCGCCCTCGACGAGGATGCGATCGAAATCTCGTTTTCCGCCAGCCGCGATAATCTTATCGGACGCCTGCAGAGCCTGGCGCGGAATTCGGCCCGTGCTTTCGAGCTTTTACGACTCGCGGTCACTGAGGCGCGTCTCGACACCGAGCCTTTCGAGCGGGTGGTGAGCCAGATCGCGGCCGGTTTGAAACGCGAGGCAAACGATCCCGACTTTGTCGCCGGCCGGAGCTTCCATGCCTCGGCCTATCCAAACCATCCCTATGGCTTGCCCGTGCGCGGCGAACTTTCCACCCTGCCCGCGCTGACGCGCGCCAATTTGATCGACATGCGCGCTGCCGCCTTCGCGCGCGACACTCTCAAGATCGCCGCTGTTGGCGCGATCGACGCTGTTGCTCTCGCCAGCCATCTCGACGATGTGTTTGGCCCGCTGTCAGAAAAGGCCAATCTCGCTCCCATCGCACCAACGGCTTTCGCCGGCGCCGGCACAAGGCATGTCGCCCATCTCGACGTACCGCAATCGACCATCCGTTTTGGCCGCGAGGGGATCGCCCGCAAGGACCCGGACTTCATCGCCGCGACAGTGGTCAACCATATTTTGGGCGGCGGCATTTTTTCGGCGCGCCTTTTTCGCGAGGTCCGCGAGAAACGCGGGCTTGCCTATTCGGTCTATTCGCAGATCGCGGCCTATGATCATGCCGCCCAGTTCTCGGGCGGCACCTCGACCAAGAACGAGCGCGCCGCTGAATCCATGGCTGTCATCGAGAACGAGATCTTGGACCTCGCAGCCCATGGCCCGACGGAGGAAGAACTCGACAAAGCGAAGAAATATCTCATCGGCTCCTACGCGCTGCGTTTCGATACCTCCACCAAGATCGCGAGCCAGCTTCTGCATTTGCAGACGGACGGTTTTGACGTCGACTATCTCGACGAACGCAACAAGCTCATCGCGGCGGTGACGATGGAAGACGCCAAGCGCGCCGCCAAGCGTCTTTTCGGCGACGGCAAACTCCTTGTGACGGTGGCCGGGCAGCCGGACGGGATGTAAGCCGGTTCGCCCGCGTGGCGGCTCCGCGCAAAGGCTTATTTGAGTTCACCCATGCGGCGTTAGCTCCAGCGGCTTGACGCGCGCCATAAAATCCATTGCCTTCGCCATTGCGGCAGTTCGATCACGGTCTTGAAGGGATCGTAGCTGGGCTTTTCCATCAGCCGCAGATAGGGCTCGCATAGGCAGACGGGCAAAAAGGCCGGA
>DATJLX010000196.1:0-6733 GCA_035509135.1 Methylocella sp. | reverse complement strand
CTTGGATCAGGCCAGTAACAAGATCTTGAAAGCACCTGAATGGAATCAACACGCCCTTTGGGATGAGCTTCGGGCCCGTTGGCTCAGCCTTAATGAGCCGGATCCCATCGACCGGTCAGGCGATCGCTTTCACCACCACTAGAGCATCTACAAATTCGATAGAATCTGACAGCCAAAATTGCTGAATTTAACGACAAGAACTCTCACGCGGCTCAACACGTTACGCTGAGCTCTCGCTAGAGCCCCCTGCGATCCTCCGATGCGTGCCAGCTTCAATGCAGGCGGAATTCCGCGCCGAGCGTCTTGATCTCGGCCGGCTTGATGAGCTTCGAATGGCCGACCACAACGCGATAAAGGGGTCCTTCAAGCTTTTCCTGCCAGAATGTCAGGAACTTGATCAGTATTGGAAAATCCGGCGCGATATCATAGTCTTGCCAGATATAGGCCTGCAACAGGCGCGGATGGTCCGGCAAATGATAAAGTATCTCCGCCGTCGCCAGCCCGTAGCCGGCGAGCTGCTTGATAAAATCCGGGGATGCGGTGTCGGTCTCAATCCTTCTGGTCGCGGTCATCGCTTTAACCTCCGCGGTCACGCCCGCAGGCTCATTACGTCGCATCGTTCAAGCGCCAAGGCAGCAAACGGCGATCATAGCCATTCAATACGTGTCATATTAATACAGTGTTGCGCCAAAGGCTCACGCAAGGCATGTGCCGGAATAAAAATTCCGTCCATGTTGCAGCCTGGTCTCACTGGGATCAAACTTCCTTCAGCACGCGCGGTTCCGCGCGGAGCGGCCGGAGCGGGGAGGATCGCGGCAACCGGGGTTCGCGCATGACGGCCATTTCCATCGCTGGCGAGATCTTCAACGTTCTCATCGAGGGCGGCGAGCACAAAACCGCCTTGATGCTTGCCCATCCGCTTGGCACCAATCTCCATCTTTGGGAGCCGCAAATTCCAGCCCTGCTCGAGCATTTCCGGGTTGTGCGTTATGATTCGCGCGGGCATGGCGCAAGCGTGGCCAGCGAGAGGCCCTATTCGATCGAAGGCCTTGGCCGCGACGCCCTCGCCATCATGGATGCGCTCGCCATTGAAAAAGTTCATTGGCTGGGTCTTTCGATGGGCAGCGCCGTCGGACTCTGGCTCCTGACCCATGCTCCGGACCGCATCGGCCGGGCAGTGCTTGCCAATACGGCGGCCCAAATAGGGGCGCCAGATTTGTGGAACAGCCGCATTCAATCGGCCCGGGAAACCGGCATGGATGGCGTCGCTGCGTCGCTCGCCGAACGCTGGTTCACCAAGACTTTCCGCAACACTCATCCCGAGAAGGTGGAAACCGTGATGGACCTTGTGCGCGCGACGCCCCTGCATGGTTATGTGGCCGCTTGCGCCGCGCTTCGCGACATAGATCAGCGCGACGCCATTCGAAGCATCACAAACGAGGTGCTGGTGATCGCCGGGCGCCACGATCCGTCGACGCCGCCCGGAATGGGCGCCTTGGTCGCAAATTCCATCAAGGGCGCGACCTTCGTCGCACTGGAAGCCTCGCATATCTCGAATGTCGAGGATGAGGTGAATTTCACCAAGGCGGCCATCGATTTCTTGACCGCTCAAGGAACCGCCGCGGTCACGCCTTCGCCACGCTTCAAGGCGGCCCCGAGCCAGGCGGCGGCGAAAAAGGCCGCAAGGAAAAAGGCCTTGGCCAAACAAGCGCCAAGGAAAAGGGCCATTGTCAAGACATCGCCGCGGAAACAAGCGGGCGCGAAAGCCGCGAAAAAAGCCGCCGCGAAAAAAACAACCAGCAAGACACTTGACTTGAAACGGCCGGCAAGACAGGCGACCGCCAAAGGGACGGCTTCCAAGAAGAGACAAGCCAAGAAAACGGGCGCGCCCAAAAAGACATCGAGCAGGAGGAAGATCTAAAAACGGCCCGTGCGGCTCTGGCCCGCTTCGCCTCAAATGGCGCCGTAGCGGCGATGAGCATAGATGAGATTGCAGGTTTGTTCGCCATAGTCCACCGCCTCAACGGCGCCAATCACGATCAAGTGAGTCATGACCTCCTTGACCTCGACGAGACGGCAATCGAAGACCGCGGCCGCATTCCTCAGCACCGGGGCGCCGGTGACGATCTTCGTCCATTCGCCGCTCGTGAATCGTCCGTCGAGATGATGACCGGTCCGGCCGGCGAAAATATCCGCGAGAGCCTCATGCGAGGGGATCAGGGTATTGATGCAAAACACGCCGTTCTCGATGACCCTTGCCGCCGTAGGCGAGGATTTGTTGATGCAAAACATCATCATGGGCGGCTCGACCGTGATCGACGCGACGGAGGTTGCGGTGATCCCTGCAAGACCCGCCCGGCCGCCCGTGGTCACAATGTGAACCGCCGCAGCCACCCGGCTCATCGCCTCGCGAAACCGCGCCCCATCAAGCGCCTTTCCCGGCCCGGCGCATTCGATGCGTTCGGTCTTCAGTTCGGCCATAGGCTCACCAAGCTCCATCTTTTCCGAGACCGTCGCTACGCGGACACGACATTCCGCCCCATAAGGATAATATGATACACAGAATGTGCCAACCAAACGGTGGCGCGAGACTGTTTATTGTGCGGCGCGCCGTCATGCAGGGCCTTCATAACGCAGGACGAACGCCAAGCCGCCCGTTCCAAATATATTTGACTGGGTGACGCACACACATCCATGGCCTCATGAAGAAATCATCAACGGACGGTGAGGGCCTTTCCCGCATGGCCACCGTCAATGGAGCATCCATGAGGATTGGCCCGCGTTCTTCAGCGAGGGTGCTTACTTTGGCGGAAAGCACCCAAAGACCACGTCAGCCCTTACGAACCCGACAAATAGTCTCGCAGCCATTGCGGCTCGGCGAGATTAGCAAGACTTGGAAATGTCTGTAACAGCCAAGTGGAAGCATCTGTTATCGATCCGTTCAGGAAAACGATGCCCGTGGCGACGAGCAGAACGCCAATGACACGCTCGATGGTGCTGAAATACGGACGAAACTTCTTGATGAGGCGAATAAAAGGCTCAATCGCCAGCGCCACCAGCAAAAACGGCAGGCCAAGCCCGCTTGAATAGGCGGCAAGCAACACGATCCCTCTGCCAACGGTGTCCTGCGAGGCGGCGACCGCGAGAATCGACACGAGAATCGGCCCGATGCAAGGGGTCCATCCGAAACCGAAGGCCAATCCCATGATGTAGGCGCCCCAAATTCCGACCGGCTTTTGCACATCGACCCTCGCCTCGCGATAGAGGACGGCGAAGCGGAAAACGCCCAAAAAATGCAAACCCATAAGGATAATCGCGATTCCGGCAAGCAGCGTAAGCTTGGCGAAATATTCGTGCAGCAACTGACCGAAAGCTGAGGCTGTCGCGCCGAGCCCGACGAAAACTGTCGAAAAACCGAGGATGAAAAGTGCTGCCGCGAGGAAAATGTCACGCCGCGCGCGCGCTTCGCGCCGGGTCGCGACCTCTTCGATGGTCGTTCCGGCAATAAATGTCAGATAGGGGGGAACCAAAGGCAGCACACAAGGACTTAAGAAAGACAAAAGCCCTGCCAATGCGGCGACCGGAAGTGTGACATCATGCGCCATACGTCCTTCTAGCCTTTCCCGGGATAAGGAGAAAGCGGCAAGGTCTTGCCGGCGGCCAGCGATTTCGGCAATCTCATAAAATTAATGTGAAACCTTTATTCTTCGGACGATTGCCCTCATACTCAGATTTGGCTTTAGGAGACAGTGATGGCGGCGAGAAGTAAGCCCATTTCCGTGTGTCTGGCCGCCGCCCGGCCCTTGCGCCTCAATATTGCTCCAATGCGCGTTACGACGCCTGCGCGGACAGACTCACAAAAGCCGGGCGCACTCTTTCGATGACTGTTTTCCTCGTCTCTTTCTGCAATATTCTGTTCAGTTTCGTGATCGGGCTCCTCGTCGCCAAATTTCTTGGCCCGGAGGAATATGGCCGGTTTGCCCTCGCCTATGCGACAGCGATCTTCGTGCAAACCGGATTTTTCGAGTGGATCCGGCTTGGAGCGACGCGGTTTTACTCCGAGCGGATTCGCAATGAAGAGCCGGCGCTGCGGGCGACGCTGGATTTCGCCTTTGCCGTCCTTGCCGCGGGGCTTGCGGTGGGCACAGGCCTGCTGCTGTTCACCGGCATCCGATTTACTTTGTCCTATGGATTGATTGCCTTGGCGCTGAGCGTCGCGGTCACCAACGGGCTTTTTGATTATCATACGGCTCTGGTTCGCGCCTGCTTCGATGACCGGCTTTTCGCAAGGCTTGCTCTCGTCAAGACCCTTGTGGCTTTTTCTCTCATGGGTGGCGGCGCCTTCTTGTTCGGCTCGGCCAAGATGACGCTCATCGGCACCGTCATCAGTCTTGGCGGATCTGTTGTCACCGCGCGCGCGGCGCTCCGCGATCCAGCCTCGAAACCACGCCTCGCCCGGCTGACAATCGCGCGTTCGCTCATGGCCTACAGCCTGCCGATCGTTGGCGCCAGTCTTCTTTACCTCGCGATCCCGCTCGCCAACCGCTCGATCCTTGCGATCCTCGATGGATTTTCCGAAACCGGCCAATTCTCCTTGGCCTATGATTTCGGGACCAAGGCGATCCAGGCGATCGGCTCCACCCTTGATATTGTGTTGTTCCAGATCGCTGTTGCCACGCATGAATTGCACGGTCCCGAGCAGGCAAGGCAGCAGATCGCCCGCAATATGACGATCGTCATCGCCATGGTGCTGCCGGCATGCACGGGACTTTGGCTAACCTTGCCGTCGGTTGAGACTCTCGCCGTGCCGCAAGCGTTTCAAGGGCATTTCGACGTTCTTTTGCCCCTGATGATGACCGGGCTTTTCTGCATGGCGATGATTCAGTTTGCCATCAATCCGATTTTTCTGATTGAGAAAAAAACCGCGCCCTTGATTGCCGCGGCCCTGGCGGCTTGCGCCGCCGATCCCTTGTTGCTTCTATTTTTGCATCAAGATGACGGCGCGTCGAGCCTCGCCATCGCTCAGGCCGGCGCGATGCTGACTGCCCTTATTGTGCTGATCGCCTTTGCATGGCCCTCGTGGCGGCAATGGCCGCGCCCGCGTGATCTCGCCGTGACGGTTTTTGCCAATGCCTTGATGGGCATGAGTGTTCTGCCCCTGCGCAGTCATGAGCCTGGACTTGCGACGCTTGTCGAACAGATCGCGACAGGGATCGTCATTTACGCTTTCGTCGTTTTGGGGATGGATGTGGCGGGTTTGCGCAGCATAACCGTTACGCGCCTGCGCCTCACCTTCGCCCGGATGAAAACGCTTTAGAGCATCGCCTTGATAAAAACGCATCAATCTCAAGCCATCTTTGTTCATGAATGGCCCGCTATCCGCTTCGCCTTTGCACGAGCAAAGTCACCCAGCCATCAATGTCCAAGCGGCGCGACAAGGCCATGCCTTGTCTTTTGTAGGCACTGACAACACCCGGAACATCGCGGGCGATAAGGCCCGACAGGATAATATCGGCGTTGGGCGCCGTGAGCCTTGCGATGTGTGGCGCGAGGCCGCGCAGCGGACGCGCAAGAATATTCGCCAGCACCAGATCGTAAGGCGCCCCTTGCCGTAAATGAGGATGCACGGCACCGTCCGCGAGGACGGGACGCACAAAGCTCGCAACGCCGTTGCGTTTGGCGTTGGCGGCGGCGGTCTTCACGCAAACAGGATCGATATCTCCGGCACGGACTTCGTGCTTGAACGCCTTGGCGGCGGCAATGGCAAGGATGCCCGAGCCGGTGCCAAGATCAAGAATGACGGCCGGCCACCGCCGCCGCGCCACGCGCCCCAACATCAAAAGACATCCGCGCGTCGAACCATGGTGGCCAGTGCCAAATGCAAGCGCCGCCTCCATTTCAATTGCAATGTCATTCGCCGCGATGGCATGGCGGCCATGCGCGCCATGGATGAGGAACCGCCCGGCCCGCACCGGCCCGAGCCCCGCCCGCGATAGCGCGACCCAGTCTTGCTCACCCAACTCTCCGAAGGTCACCGCGTGAGCAGCGGCATCTCCAGCGGCCGCGGCAACGAGGGCGCGAATATTCGCTTCATCGGGCGGGGTCCCGAAATAGATTTCGACGGCCCAGGGCGCCTTTCCCCAGCCGCTGATATCCGGCGCTTCTTCGAAAGCGGCGGCGGCGGTCGTCGCCGGATCCAGGGTTTCGACAATAATATCGGCAATCGCGCGGGCAGTTGTCTCGTCGCAGGAGAGCCGCATGACATGCGTGGCGCTATTTGGTGGTAAACCTTCGAGCATTGTGAGGCCAACATCAAGACGGGTGAAAGGGGAAGGGAGGCCGCGAGATGGAGGCAACAATCATTCCTGCCTATGGAGGAATGATTGTTCGCTTCGCATTCATGAGGAGGGCAAATTATGGGATGGGATGATCAATTCAATCTGATAGAGGACGGCGATCCGTACGAACGGCTGTGGTGGCCGCTCCTCAAAGATCATTTTTCCGAATGGGAGAGGTTTTGGAAACATCATGTCGTGCCTCTCACCAATCGGATCGACGAAAAAATAAAGCCTTTTGACGCCAAAAAACGCTTTCTTCGCCGGGATGATAAGATAAACACCGATATTGAAATGATGGCAATGCGCAGCTATTCTGTTTTCTATTATCTAGCCAGAGCAAGCACAATTATTTTATTTGAACCGCACCTCTTTATCGAAGACGCCTTTTTTTACCT
>DATJLX010000195.1:0-4053 GCA_035509135.1 Methylocella sp. | reverse complement strand
GATCCAAGAAAGGATTGGGAAGAAGCACCGTGATCTGCTGTTCACCCGCGCCATTGAACAGGCGCAGTCCCCATGAAACGGGAGCGCCAGTGCGATCGAGACGCCGGTAAAGCTCCGCACGCGAAGTCTGCCGGTGCCGCGCCAATTCGGGCGGCGCGCCCTTATGCGCGCCGATGCAAAGATGAAAATGTGACACGCCAAAAGCGACTGTGAGATAGCCATCGAACATTCCGAAATAAGTCGGAGGCGAAGGCGCTCGAAACTCATAAGCCGCGCCCTGAATGATGGGGCCGAAGATGATCTCACGCCAATGGTTTTCGAAGAGATTGCGGAACAGCTCCTTGAGCGAATCTTCGTCAGTCGGCAGCTCGAAGATATCGACGGTTGAACCGTCGATATCGGCCGTACGGCGCGGTTGAGCTGCGGATCGCGCCTTGCTTGTCATAGAAAGCCCTCTGTGCCGAAAGCGGCCTTGATACCACCATAAACGCCAAGCCCCGGCTGTTCAAAGCCCAAGGGGTTTTGATAGTGGACGTTCAGGGCGTTGTTGATGCGTCCGAAGCCGGATACGCCGTGCCCAAAATCGTAGGTCGCCGCGAGATTGAGCAGCGTATAGCCAGGCGCAATTAGATTAGTGGCTGTTCCGGACCGGTTTGTGTCAACCCATGGGCCTGTGTAGACGAACGTCGCGGATAGCAGCAAAACGGGCGTTGCCTGAAGTGTCGCACTGAGGCTGAACTTGTCGCGCGGCCGGCGCAAAAGATCCAATTGCGTTATCTCGTCCTTGGCCACCGTATAGGTATAATCGGCGCGGACGGAAAAGCGGTCCCATGGCGTAAGACTCATGAAGCTTTCGAGTCCGGACGTCCTGGCCAAACCAATGTTGACATAGGATGTGGCGGTGTCGTTGATATCGATGAGATTGGTGATCTTATTGGCGAAATAAGTCGCGCCGACCGCAATACGGCCAGGCAGCAAGGTTTGTTCAATGCCGCCGTCCCAACCCACACTTCTCTCCGGCCTTAGATTCGGATTAGCGAAGAACCCATAGGCGGGATAATTGTCGTAGAGTTCGTCGAGCGTCGGCGCCTTGAACCCGGTGCCTATGCTGCCTTTAAGCTTAGTTCCGGTTTCCGGAATGAGAAAAGCGGGCGCGATGCGAAAAGTCGTGGCGCCGCCGAACTGGTCGTTGGCGTCGTAGCGGATGTTTGCCGCGTTGAACAGCCGGCCGGCGATGTTGGACTGGAGCTCCGCGAAGCCCGCCGTATCGCCATTCACCGCCCAAACTGGATTGCTGTTGACGAGATGGTCCACCTCGCGCTCGGCACCAAGGACCAGAGTTTCGCCTTCGATCAGGCGGAGATTGCCTTGGTAATCGAGCTTGACGCGATCGCCCTCGTAAAGGCTGGGCGTGCTCGGAAAATAGTTGGGGTCGACATAGCTGCGGTCGTAATCCGTATAGGCGAGACCAAGGGTCTGATCGAAACGCCCGTCGAAGAGTGTCAGATGCGCGAAACCGCGAGTAAAGAACTCGGTGTTGCCATTGTAACTTAGCAAGGACTCCGGCCCGAGGAAATCGTCGCTCGTCGAATAGAGCGTCGATTGGATATAGCGGCTGGTGATCCCTACGTCGAATTGGTCGCCAAGGGCCGCACCCAGACGCAAGGAGAAGGTGCGGTTGTCATAGGCGTTAGGGTTGATGGCGCGGCCGATCGGAACGAGGGCCGGCGGCGTCACGGGCGTGTCCTCGCTTGAGAAATGCCCGAAGCCGAAGAAATAGCTCAGCCAATCCTCCGAACCAGAGACTTTCGCTGTCTGATTGAAGGTTCCGAACGAGCCGCCTTCGACGTTCACGGTTGCCTGCATCGGCCCCTGGCCTTTTTCCGTCTCGATATTGATGACGCCGCCAATCGCGTCCGAGCCATAGAGCCCGCTTTGCGGCCCGCGCAAAACTTCGATGCTGCCGAGGTCGAAGGTGAGGATGTGAGCGAAGTCGAAGGCGCCGTTCGGGGAACTCGGATCGCTGACGTCGATCCCATCGAGGAAAACCTTGGTCTGGTTCGCATTGGTCCCGCGTATGAACACCGAGGTGAGGCCGCCAGGGCCGCCGGTTTGCACCACATTCAAGCCTGGCACGTCGAGAAGCGCGTCAGGCAGCAGGCGTTCCTGCTTGGCGGCAATCTCGTCAGCGGTGATCACGGTGACGCTGGTGCCGAGCTCGGACTCAGGTGTCGGAATGAGGGTGGCACCGACCACGACCGGCGGAAGCTCGCTGGGCGGAGCTGACGCGTCCTGGGCATCGGCCCCGGAAGCGTCGAGGGAAAAGGCGATGAGAAAAAAACATGGAGTAAGGGCGCGTAAGCGCAAAGCCGATGGGCAGGAGGAGAGCATGGAGGATCTCGCAGCAACGTGACACGTCACTGCGAACCAAAGCCCGGATGCCTCCTGAAAATCAGGCGGCAGTCCTAGTCCCCATTGAGACACCCCGCCCAATGTGTTCGCGCGTGACCACGATTGATGGCAGGTCTCCTGGCTCGCGGGTCCTTGCTTTGCGCCGCCTTCCCGGTTGCCCAGTGGCTTGATTGGCGCGCAGCTAACCGCTTACAGTTGCGGGGGCAGCCACGGTTTTGGCACCAAAGCCGCACCGTGTTCCCTTTTGATCCCCGAAGGGAACCATCACGCGGACGGCTATCCCGCGAAGGGGGCGAATTCAAGGCCGGCGCACCGGAAGAACCCATGAAACCAGCTAATGCGCAACCAGCCTAGACACAAAATTTTTGCTTTGAGATTCGCTTGCGCCGCGCGGGGCGGCAATGTCCACAATTTTTTGCGCAATCCCACATGTTTGAAGCTCGAACGCGTATGCATGCTTGTAAGGTTTTCGGCCCCAATCGGACAAAAATGTTTCACGTGAAACATTTTGGTCCGATTTGAACGCCGAATCGGACAAACTTGATGGCTCGCGCATCAAATCATCCGCAGCCCCTTCAAGCTCACATGGCCGTGCTTGCCGATGATCAGATGATCATGGACCGCGACTTTCAGAGGTTTGCCGACCGCGATGATCTGATGGGTGAGATGGATGTCTTCGGTCGACGGCTGCGGATCGCCCGAGGGATGATTGTGCACCAGGATGATGGCCGATGCGCCGAGTTCAAGCGCGCGGCGCATGATTTCGCGGGGATAGACGGGCGCATGGTCGATGGTGCCGACGCCTTGCACCTCGTCGGCGATCAAACAATTCTTCTTGTCGAGAAACAGCACCCGGAATTCCTCATGGTCGAGGAAGGCCATCACTGTCCGGCAATAATCGACGACCGCCGAAAAACTCGACAAGGGCAGCCGCTTCTCGATCTGCGATTTTGCAAGACGCCGGGCGGCCGCCTCGACGATCTTCAATTCGACGATCGCGGCTTCGCCCAATCCTTCGATTTCGCGCAGACGCTCGGGCCGCGCCGACACGGCTTCGGCGAAGGAAACGTGGGCCTTGTTTCCCCAACGGTCCGCCATTTCCGCGCAGGCCACATTGTTGCCACATTCTCGCCACATTCACGGCCGCACTCGCCCTTTAGGCCGCGCGGCGAAACTACCGATATTAGGCGAGATTACCGCAATTGCGGCCGGTTAGGTGAGATTACCGGAATTGGCGAGATTGCCCGCCGCTTGGTTGCGGCCGTGGCGTAAGTATAGCCGCAGTATATGCGTGGTGTTGTTGCTTGCGTGGTTTGGTTAGTTGCTTGTGAATACTGTATAGTGTACCTTGTCGCTATTACCTGGATTTTCATAGCGACCAGGCGGGGCTTCGCTGGCGAACCGCCGCTTCCGGGCCGCGCCGGGCCGCTCTCGGGCCGGGCTGGCGGGCCTTCGACCGTGTGCTGGTATGATTGGTGCGCCGGGCTGCGCTGGGCCGCTCTCGGGCCGGGCTGGCGGGCCCTCGACCGTGTGCTGGTATGATTGGTGCGCCGGGCTGCGCTGGGCCGCTCTCGGGCCGGGCTGGCGGGCCTTCGGCCGTGGGCCGGTATGATTGGTGCGCCGAGATCAGCTGTGCACCTC
>DATJLX010000194.1:0-18948 GCA_035509135.1 Methylocella sp. | reverse complement strand
ATGGGTACCGACCGGCACCGCATGGGCGGCGCTGATGACGCCCATCGCGGCCACAGTGTGAACCAGGGGCGTTTGGCCCGGCTTCTCCGCCAAGCGGCCGCCGCCGTGGAGCGTCCACAGGAACCAGCCGCCCGCACCCATCAAAACGATGAGCGCGCCAGCCGGAATTCGCCAGTTCCACGCTGGTCGGGCGATGGCTTTGCGCGCGCCTTGCGACACCGCGTCCGGATGGAGCCCCTCGCCCTTCCCATCAGACGGCGGCTTGCGTCCCGAAAACCGGGAGGCGCGCCCTTTCATACCGCCATTGACGAGGAACTGCTCCAGTGCATGGCCCTGCAACGCCCCCTGGCGCGCCAAGATCCCGGCCAGCGCGGCATAGATAATGACACCGAGACCAATCAGGACAGGCAAAGCGGCGATAGGGCTCAAACGTTGCGCGACGAAGGGGCTCGCGAGCGCCACGATAGAGCCCATGATGGCCGACGCTATGAAAGATGGGCCGATTGCCCTAACGATCGGCCGCAAGCCAATGCCACATTTCCGGCGGATGAGCCATAAGGGCAGCGGCATCAACGCGACATAACGGACCATCAGCACAAAACATACAATATTGAGTCCGAAGGGTGCCGCCAGAAGGAGGCATAGCGTGGTGGACAGGACCTGACCCACGGAAATTTTGGCTTCTTCGCGGGGATATTTCATGGCTAAAAGCACGGCGCTTGCCCCGTAATAGACCATCCAAGGGATGACAGACAGAATCATCAGCTGCGCGGCAAGAATGGCTGGGTGCCATCGGCTGTCCAAGGCCAAAACGATGAACAGCGGTATGATGGCGGCGGCGCCTGTGCAAATCGGGTAAGCGAAGAAAGCCGTGTTTTGGAGAAGCTGTCCAAACGCCTTTTCGAGCTCTTTCTGGCCGGGGGAATATTGGCGCAGCGTGGAGCGTGCCACAAGGGTCGTCGGAGCGAGGGTAATTAAAGCCAACATGTCCGGTAAACGGGCGGCGAAGACGAAAAGCCCGAGGTCCGATGCTCCAAGGAAGAAACCGAGAATGAGACGTGGAATCTGCCCGCCAGCGAATGATAAGCCCCGTGAAACAAAGAGATGGGTTGCGAAGTGACGAAGTTCAACGAAGTGCGGCCGTGACCAGCCAATGCCAAATCGCGTATGAGCGCTCGACCATAGAATGATGACTTCAGCCGCTCGTTGAACGATCACCTGCGCGACGAGCGCCCAGACGCCCGCACCACGGAGCGCAAGAGCCAGGCCACAAATGCCGCCGATCGTCAGACCGAGCGTCGAGCGAATGGCGAGCGGCCGGAATCGCAATTGTGATCGCAGCACGGCGACGGGCGCTGAAGTCAGTGCTGAAATCGTCGGGAGCACCGAAAGCGTTTGAAAGATCGGCCCGAGTTCCGCGTCGCCAAATGCCAATCCGATAAGGGGGGCCAGGAGATAAAAAAAGCACCCGGCGAGGATGGACAGCGAGAGAGTGCATAGGTTCGCCGTGCGCAAATGCATGGGCTGAAGAGGCTCCATGCCCAGCAAAGCTTCCACGGTTGATTCAACCAAGACGATCTCGCAACAGCTGATGAAGACCATCACAATTGCAAATTGCCCGTATGGCCGAGGTCCCAGAATCCGCGCCAGGATTACAAACAGCAAAAGCCAAATGACCTGCTGCATGAATTTTTCTATTGTCACCCACAGACTTGGAGGCATCTCATCTTCTCGGTTGCATTGGGATCAGCGGTTCCCGCTCGCGGCGCAGAGGCTGAGGAAGACGCTTTCGATCCGATGGATCAACTAACGCTCAGGTTCAAAAAGCCAGAGCCTGGCGGAATTGGAAAAGTCGATCAACTTTCGGAACATATTTTTGTATATCCTTTCAAATTTTTGTATATTGTCCAGGATAAAGTGCCCCATTGTTAACGTTGGCCCTATCATCATAGACATCAAGTAACCTGTGAAGTACCGTGCTTTCATGAAATCTGATCTTGATATAGCCATTCGATCACAGAATTTTCGGGCCAGAATTACGGATACACCGCGTTTTCATTGGGGTGTAGCGGTATTTCTACTGCTTATCCAGCAAAGCGCATTTGTAGCTATCCCTTTAATAATGGCTGATACGTCTTTACGCGGAGTAGAAAACCCATACAATACCGCTGGGGTCGCGATGAGCGCTGCATTGCTTATTATCTGTTGCATTCCTTTGTCAAAACAAATTTATGTATTAATATCATTTAATCGCTCTGCAATTTTTTATACGCTCATTGTGCTTAGTTCTACAATCTGGTCAATACATCCAGATCTCAGTATTCGTAGAGGAATTGGTTACATTATAACTATATTTGTAGCCTTTTACGTCTCGATAAGATTTAGCCCTGAAGAGAGAATGAGAGTCCTTTCATGGAGTTTCGCCGTATCAGCGTTTGGTTCTTTACTCTTTGTTGCCGTGTTTCCTCAATATGGAATTATGCACGGCATCGATGACACAGGGGATTTGGAAGGAAATTGGAGAGGCGTATTCACTCATAAAAATCCTTTCGGTTTCGTGATGGCTGCTGCGGTATTTACAGAGCTTTATTTGATAGCTCTCCAAAATGGACGCCTTGGCTGGCGTTATTTAAATATTAGCGTATTTTTTGTTTTGGTTATTCTGTCTCGATCGACAACTGCGCTGCTTACTTCAACTTTCTACATATTATGTACATGTATATATTTAATTTGGAAACGAAACAGGATAATCGCCACTTGTATTTTTATTTTGTTTGTTTCTGTCCTTTGCATGGTCCTCATGTTCTTTTTTGTCGATCCGCAATTCATGTTCAGCATGCTAGGGAAAGACCCCAGTCTTACCGGGCGCACCGACTTATGGCCCTTGGTCATTGAACTCATCGAACAGAAACCATGGCTCGGCTGGGGATATCGGGCGATGTGGCTGCCGGATGACGTCATCACCCAAAGGGTCGATGATTTGACGGGCAATTGGGGGGTCCCGAGTGCGCATAACGTGTTTCTGGAAGTCGCTTTGGAGCTCGGCCTCGTCGGATTGTTCGCCCTTTTGATTATTATCGTCATCGCATTTTGGCGCGGGTTGCGGTGTTGTCGGATAGGAGTTCTTCCTTTAGGCTGGTATTCTCTTGTATTTTTTATTGGATCGACATTGGAAGGCCTCACGATCGAGACACTCGGACAAAACCAACAGATTGAGTGGGTCGTATTTAATATCCTTAGTTTTACCTGCGGACAAAGTTTGATGTCAAAAAGAAGAAATCTTACGTCCTGAGCCGCGCGCCGCAGCCTACTGCAGCTTTCGGACAGAGCCCGCACGCGACCCTTCTGTTCGGCAGTTGCATTGCGCAAGCGCCCCTTAGGTTTTTGATTTTGTCCGCGATCTGAGCGCAAACCTCGGCCAATGTTTGGGATTGCCCTTGATTGGGGGCAGCGTGCCGCGAAGCCCAATCGCGAGCATAATCCGCCGGCTGAGCGGCAGCGACTGGTAGATATACGCGAGCAAGGCAGGATCATCTTGCGGCACATCATTGTAAGCGTCGCGTAGATAGGGGCTGCGCCAATTTCTGATCCACTCATTGGGGAAAAAAGCGATAACGCTGGTCGGCCTTTGTGCAGTGTGCTCAAGCGTCAGACCGGCAAAGTTGGCGGCGAACAAGCCGCAGAGATCGAAGCCCAATAAACGCCCCAAGCGGCATGCCGGCGTTACCCGTGGATTGATTTCAAGCAGGTATGGCAATCGATCAGTGCGGTCGAGAATGAAATCGACCCCTATAAAACCGCTGAATTGGGTCTGCCGGATAAGCGCCTCGGTAGCTTGCAGCATCTCGGGTCTGTCGATTGCTCTCACAACCGTGCTCGCGCCGGTTGGCACCGGATGGATGTGCTCGGCGACAACCGTGAAGCCGCCGAGCATAACACCGTCGCGTGCAACGGCAGTGGTGAATGCCAGCTGGCCCTCATGATAACGCTGGACGATGAGCGGCTCGCCGGCTCCCGCGTCCCGACACATGACCAAACGATGGAGAGCGGCAAGAAGGCCGGGCCAGTGCCTCAGCTTGCGCAACTTGCGGGGCGTCCCGAGCGCGAGGTAATTGCCAAGGGTCTCTTGATCGGAGCGGCAAACATAACAACCCATGCCGCCATATGTGTTTTCCCGTTTAAGGATGATGGGGTAGCCAACCTTCTCGGCAAACGCCATGGCTTCTTCCGGCGTTTTGACCCGGCTTTGTTTCGGGACGCGAAGATTGAGCTGCTCGGCGAGGCTGCCAGTCGCCCATTTGCTGGTGACCACGGAATGGCTGGCAGGATTCCCCAAAGACCGTCGCAGGAGGTTCCGCAGCCGCGGCGAAAGCGCGGGAGCGTCGAAAAGCGGGTAAAGCAGGCGCACTGCCCCTTCGTCGCACGCGATCAGCGCCGCCGGATCATGCTCCGCAACCAGCCACTCCAGGTCCGAGCGGATATCCGAAGTAGCGGTGACCGATGCCGCCAAGTAACGGCTTCGCTCGAGCGGATCGCCAGCTTTGCACACTGCAACGACCTTCACGCCCAAACCCGCGAAGGCCTCTGGCAACCGCGCCGTTGAAATCCATTCGTCCTGTGCAATCAACGCAATGACGTCATTCAACTCAACTCTCACACCAGTCATAATATTAAAATCAATGATTGAAACTATGGGCTCAAGCCACCAATCTTATGATGCACGATGTGCGCACAAAGCAAGTGCTTTCAGGGCAAGCTAAAGCAAAATCATCGCAAAGCCCGAAATTCGGCTTCTCGGCGCATGGCAAAGATCGAGATTGAGTGATTTTCCCTTCTCTTCCGCCGCCCGCTTCCATTGCGTCCGCTACGCGACCCGCTATGCTCGCCATGGAATCCCGTGCTTCTTTCCGCTCAAGGTAAAGGCTAGGGTTGTTGGAGGTCAGGTTCTGAGCTTGGAAGGGTGAAAATGTATGTCCCGACGCATTTTAGGGAGGAACGTATCGCTGTTCTTCACGCGGCGATTCGACAAATCGGGCTCGGCGCGCTCGTGACGCTTGGTCCAGAAGGACTCATCGCGAGCCACCTCCCTATGGTGCTTCATGCCACGCCCGAACCTTATGGCCGTTTATGCGGCCACATGGCCCGCAACAACCCGCAATGGCTTGCCATCGCGCCTGAGACTGAAACGCTCGCGATCTTCTCGGGACCGCAAGCCTATATCAGCCCATCTTGGTATCAAAGCAAGCACAAAACCGGCAAAGTGGTTCCGACGTGGAACTATGTTGCCATCCACGCTTATGGCAAGCTGCGCGTCTTCGATGATCCAGAGAGGCTGCTTGCTCAGGTGACCGAGCTGACCAAAATTCACGAAACAGGCCGGCCCTTGGCCTGGGCGGTCAGTGATGCCCCAGAGGATTATGTACAGATAATGCTCAAACAAATCATCGGCTTCGAACTCATCATCACAAGGCTCGAGGGCCAATGGAAAATGAGTCAGAATCGCTCCAGGGAGGATCGCCACAGTGCGGCCGATGGCCTGCGTCGCGAAACCGGGCCTGCCGGTGCGACCGTGGCGGACCTCGTGACGGCGACGGACCAAAATGAAAGCAACCGTAGCGAGTGAATGCCGCTCAACTTAAGTGATCATGGTCTCGTTCCGTCCTTGGCGTCCGGCCCCTCATTGATTGGGCGGCTAGGGGCGCAGGCCGATGATTTTTCCATTCTCTGCGAGAGAACCCAGAATGCGCGACTACGTCAAATTCTTTATCGATGGCGCTTGGATCGATCCGCTCGAGCCAAACCTCTTGGACGTCATCAATCCAGCAACCGAGGCAAGGGCTGGGCAGATAAGCCTCGCGTCTTCCGGCGATGTCGGCCGCGCGGTGAATGCCGCGTGGCGGGCGTTCCACATGTTCTCCCGTGTGAGCCGGGAGGAGCGCATGTCTCTTCTGGAAGCGGTGATCGCGGAATATGAGCGTCGCGCGCCAGATCTCGCCGAAGCCGTGACCGAAGAGATGGGCGCTCCGGTCTGGCTCGCAAAGCAGGCGCAGGTTACGGCCGGCCTCGCGCATCTCACGATCGCCCGCGACATCCTGAGAAGCTACAGTTTCGACGAGCCGCTTGGCACCACGCGGATCGTCAAGGAACCGATCGGCGTTTGCGGCCTTATCACGCCCTGGAACTGGCCGCTGAGCCAGATCACATGCAAGCTCGCGCCAGCTCTTGCCACCGGCTGCACCGTGGTGCTGAAACCCTCCGAGATTGCCCCATTCTCAGCCTATATCGTTGCTGAGATCATGCTAGCGGCGGGCACGCCCGCGGGTGTCTTCAATTTGGTGAATGGCGTTGGCCCTGTCGCTGGCGCTGCTCTCAGTGCCCATCCGCTTGTCGATATGGTCTCGTTCACCGGCTCAACGCGGGCCGGAATCGAAGTGGCGCGAAACGCCGCGCCGACCGTCAAACGTGTCAGTCAGGAGCTCGGCGGGAAATGTCCCGTTATTTTGCTTGACGATGCGGACTTTGCTAAATCAGTCCCGTGGACGGTAACCACTCTGATGCGAAACTCTGGCCAATCCTGCAATGCGCCGACGCGCTTGCTGGTGCCGGCCCAGCGCATGGCTGAGGTAAGTGCACTCGCCCGCGCGGCTGCTGAAACCCAGATCCCAGGCGATCCGCGAAGCGACGCCAAGCTAGGCCCGGTGGTGTCCCAACAGCAGTGGAGCCGGATCCAGGCGCTGATCCAAAAAGGCGCCGATGAGGGCGCCACTCTCGTGCTCGGCGGAACAGGCAAGCCGGATGGATGCGAGCGCGGCTATTATGTGAAACCCACGATCTTCGCCAATGTGAGCAACGGCATGACCATCGCGCGCGAGGAGATTTTCGGGCCAGTGCTCGCGATCATTGGCTATGAGACGGAAGCCGAAGCCATTGCGATCGCCAATGATACGATCTACGGACTCTGCGCCTATGTTCATGGCGAGATCGAGCACGCGCGCGCCATCTCCGCTGAGCTGCGGGCCGGGCAAATTTTGCTAAACGCCGCGCCTGTCGATTTTGCGGCGCCCTTCGGCGGCTACAAGCAGTCGGGCAATGGCCGTGAACGGGGTGCACACGCCTTCAGCGAGTTTCTTGAAACCAAGGCGATCGTGGGGTGGTAGCCTCTGGCTGAATGAGCAGAGAGTAAGGCTGCCCTACAGCGCCACTTCGATGAGAGATGGTCCTTTCGTCCGGAACCCGGCGTCGAGCGCCTTGGTGAAGGCGTCGAGCGTCGTCACGCGAATAGATTGCACGCCCATGCCTTTTGCCAGGGCTGTCCAATCGAGGTCGGGACGCCCGATCTCGAGCATATTGCTGGCAGAGGGTCCGAGCGGGCCGCCGCCCAAGCTTGCGAACTCGCCCTTCAGGATCGCATAAGAGCGGTTGGCGAACACAACGGTTGTAATAGCAAGACCCTCGCGCGCCATAGTCCACAGCGCTTGCAATGTGTACATCCCGCTGCCATCCGCCGTGAGGCACAGCACATGACGGCCTGGACAAGCGATGGCAGCGCCTACCGCCATCGGCATGGCGATGCCGATCGCTCCCCCGGTGTTCCCCAGCCAATCATGCGGCGGCGCGCCCTTGGTGATCGCCAACATGCCGCGGCCGGAGGTCATGCCTTCATCGACGACGATGCAATTTTCCGGCAGCAGAGCACCCACGACGGCGGCAAGGCCAGGCAGAGTGATCTCTCCATTGGGCAAAGCCGGACGCTCCGTCTCCTGGACGAGCGGTTGCGTCCCACTCGCCGCCACATCCGCCGCCAGCGCCTCGAGCGCGCCGGCACAATCTTCTCCGGGCCGCACCAGAACATGGATGTCGCAGCCCTCGGGTGTGGGCACATGCGGCTTGCCTGGATAGGCAAAGAATGCAACGGGCGGCGGCGCGCCGACCAGAATGAGGTGACGAAACTCCTTGAAAAGCGCGGCCGCCTGCTCCAGCACATAGGGAACCCGGGTCACGATGGGCCGCCCCGCGCCGCGCTCGATCCGGGTCATCGCATAGGCCGCCAGCAGCCTTGCGCCGGTAGCCGCCGCAATGCGGCCGGCCGCGATCAGAGCCGGGCCATGAAGCGCATTTCCGCCCAGCACAATCGCGGTTGGAGCATCGCAACTCAGCATCGCCGTGGCTCGGCTGACCGTGGCCGGCGCCGGCACAGGAGGCGCGGGGACAGGCGGGATGGCAGCGATGACGCCGCCCTCCGCCCAAGCGACATCCGCTGGAAGGATCAACGTTGCGATCTGCCCTGGCTCGGTCGATGCCGCAACGATGGCGTCCGCCCCATCGCGCCCGAGGTTCGCGGTGTTCGCTGATGTGCGCACCCAGTGCGAATAGGGCCGCGCGATCGCTTCGATATCGGTCGTGAGCGGTGCATCATAACGCTTGTGGTGCGTTGCATGTTCGCCGACGATGTTGAGGATCGGCACCTGGGCGCGGCGTGCATTGTGGAGATTGGGCAGACCATAGGCGAGGCCAGGCCCCATATGCAACAAAGTGCTCGCTGGCTTTCGGGCCATCCGGGCATAGCCATCCGCGGCGCCCGTGACCACCCCCTCAAACAGGCCAAGAAGGCAGCGCATTCCCACCACCCTGTCGAGCGCGGCGACGAAGTGCATTTCGGACGTTCCCGGATTTGCAAAGCAGACCTCGACACCGCCCGCCACCAATGTCCGGACTAGACTTTCGGCTCCGTTCATGTCTGCTCTTCTGACTCTTCCTGTTAATCGTGACAGCGGGCGTTCGAATCAATCAGCCAGCTCGCCCGCTTGACAATAAGGAAATTCCGTTCCGATGCTAGAGCGCGATCCTGAGGTTCCCATCCAAACTTCGGATGAGGCGTTGAGACGAAGAGGCGGAGTACGGGGAATCGGCGCTCAACACGCAAGGCCGGATGACAGATGAGATCTCATCGTATAATTTTTGTTTTATAAAGGCGTTGGGGGTGATTCTCGAAACATGCCAGTCCTTGACGATCGCCTGCCCGAGATTCTCGCGCAACTTCCAGAACGCATCAGTGACGCTGTCAGACCGTGGGCTGAACGATCGCCCGATCACCCCGCTCTCCTCGACAGCGGAGGCACCTGGACCTATGGGCAACTCGCAGCGGCGATCGCCGCAACGCGCGGCTGGCTGACCGATCAAGGACTCCGCGCTGGCGATCGGCTGATGGTCGTCAATGAGAATTGCCGCGCCCTCGTCGCAATTTGGCTCGCGGCGGCCGAGCTCGAGGCGTGGCCGGTGGTCGTCAGCGCCCGTTTATCGGACCGCGAAATTGATGAGATCCGCGACCATTGCGGGGCGCGCCGCATCATCTACACTTCGGCCGCATCGGCATCGGCAAAGGCTCACGCCGCGCGCCACGGTGCCGCCGGGCTTAATCCCGAATGGCTCGGTCCAATCCATCTTGGTCCCCTGAACGATACCACGGTGCCAGAGCCGGTCGAAGCCAGCGGCGCCGATCGGGTCGCGACCCTCATATACACCTCCGGCACGACGGGCCGGCCCAAGGGGGTTATGCTTACGCATCGGAACTTGCTCTTCATCGCGCGCATCTCGGGGATCATTCGTTCGCTTGGTCCGGAAGACCACCTCTATGGTATTTTGCCAATTGCCCACATCGTCGGCATGTCCGTTGTGGTTCTAGGCACGCTGCTTCACGGCGCCACTCTCCACATCGAGTCGCGCTTCAACCCTGCGGCCGCCTTGACGGCGCTGGCGCGCGACCGGCTGACCATCATGCTCGGAACACCAGCGATGTTTGCGCTCATCACGGAATATGCCAAGATGAAAGGGCTCACGTCCTTGGAGGCTCCGGCGCTTCGAATCATCTCAGCTTCGGGCGCCCCTCTCGATCCAGCAATCAAGGCGGCGACCGAACGTCTGTTTGGCCTACCACTCCACAATGGCTACGGCATCAGCGAGTGCTCCCCAACCATCGCGCAGACAAGGGTCGAGCAGCCCCGCGCGGACTGTTCCGTAGGTCCCGTTCTTCCTGGCATCGAAGTGAAAGTGATGGGGCTCGATGGCCCGGAAGCAAACCTCGGGGAGGTGGGCGAATTATGGGTGCGCGGCCCCAACGTCATGAAAGGCTATTACCATGCTCCCGAGGAGACCGCTGCCGTCATCGATAAAGAGGGATGGTTCAATACGCACGATCTTGTGCGCTTCGAGCAGGCAAATTTGTTCGTCGTCGGACGCACCAAGGAATTGATCATCCGCTTCGGTTTCAACGTCTACCCGCCCGAGATCGAAGCGGTGCTGAACGCCCATCCAGAGGTGACGCAAGCAGCCGTCATCGGCAGGCCCACAAATGGCGAGGAAGAGGTTGTCGCCTTCGTGCAGCCAGCTGCGGGCTCCGCGGTCACAGCTGGCGAACTGGCGGATTACGCGGCGCAACGGCTGGCGCCATACAAACGGCCATCCCGGATCTTTCTGCTTCCCGCTTTACCCGCGAGTTCAACCGGCAAGGTCCTGAAGAGTCAGCTAGGGCCTCTTGCCGAGGCTATAATCACCAACAAGAACTGAGGCAGACGCCATCGCGGCCGTCAGGAATGCGCGAAGGTCCAATAGAGATCCCGCGCCTTGCGATAGAACGGGCCCGGCTCCAGAATGCGATCGTCGATCCGGCTGATGTAAGAAACCTTGCTGTAGTTGCCGGTCGAGAAGATCTCGTCAGCATGCTGAAAATCGGCATAACGCAACGTGGTTTCGATCACCGCAACCCCAGCGTCGCGCAACAATTGGATCACGCGGCGGCGCGTGATACCATCGAGAAAGGTTCCATTCGGCGTCGCCGTGAATACGGCACCGTCGCGCGCCATAAAGATATTGGCGGTCGCAAGCTCCGCGATATTTCCAAGCATGTCGCAGAGCAGACAATTGTCGAAGCCGCGCGCCCGCGCCTCGAACAACGCCCGGGCATTATTCGGGTAAAGGCATCCGGCCTTGGCGTCGACCGGCATAGTTTCCATCGTCGGACGGCGAAAGGGCGAGAGCGTGATCGCGAACCCTTCGGGCTTCGGCATTGGAACTTCGTAGAGCGTCAAACACCACTGCGTTGACTCAGGTTCGGGGGCGACCGCAAGCCAACCGTTTTTCTCAGACCAGTACATCGGACGGATGTAAAGTTCGGCGTGTTTGTCGAAGCGCTTGAGGCCATCGAGTACAAGGCCAACCCACGTCTCGGTGGAGACTTGAGGTTTGAGATAAAGTTTCGTCGCCGACTGGTTGACCCGCGCGCAATGCAGCTCGAGATCAGGCGTCACGCCTTCGAAAGCGCGCGCGCCATCGAACACGGAGGACCCGAGCCAAGCCGCATGGGTGCGCGGCCCCATGATGGGGATGTTTCCTTCGCGCCAATCGCTGTCGAAGAATGTCCAGGTCTTTGTCCACCCGGCGGCGCCAACCATCGTCTTCCCCTTGTTTTTTCCAGCTTTACCGTGTCACGGCAAATGAAGTTGAAACTAAGCAGTGATCTGACTGGCGTGTTGGAAGGACTGCCTGCGATTGCGGTTAAATTGAAACATGCACAAGGCTCTGCAACCCGTTCCTACGCCATGCAACTCTATCGAGGATATTTTCGACCAAAGCGGGTCGCCCGCTCGGAACGCGATAGGGTAGTAATCTGATCTTTCTGAGCGTCGGATGCCAACGCTTAAGGGTGGGCGCCACCTCGTTCCGGTTAAGTCCCCATGGCATCGAAGGAAGCTCATAAAACGCCGTCTGCTGGTATCTCGCCAGGGTTAGCGCCGACATAGATCGGGGTACGATATCGAAGATCATTTCCGCCCCGGGAAACCGCCGTGCAGCGTTGACGAAAATATACTCAACCGCCCCTGGTTCCAGATACATGAAGAGACCCTGCGCTACAATGAAGAGCCCTGATGTTTGATCAAGCCCGTCCATCCACTCCGCGTCGAGGGCGTTCGCGGCCAAATGACGGAAGCGTTCCGTCGGCGCCAAGAATAAGGCGCGGATGCGGATGACCTCTGGAAGATCGACAGAAAGCCAACGCATCAGTCCGTTATCAACACGCAGAGCCTGTGTTTCCAGGCCTTCACCAAGCGAGACGACAAGGCCATTAGGGTGGAGCCGAAGCCATTCCCGCAAAACCGAATCTATCAGCGCCGCGCGAACGGCGAACAGAATATTCGGCTGGCCAAAGGTCTTCTCGAAGTCGTAATCAATTGAATCAAATATTTTTGCCGCCATAGGATCACGAAGAATGCCGTTTGGCCGCTTTGCCTCACTGGCGCGCCCGTGGAGCGTCCACAGCATCGTTTCCGGAATACCGGCAAGCTCCGGCTTGACCCGCGTCACGATGGCATTTCCATATTAACCCCCCGCCCTTCGGTGCACCTTGGATGCAGACTTATAGCATCTTTCAGGCGATGCCGACCCAGTAAATTGCATTCACACCAGCCGCTGTCGAAGAATGTCGAGGTCTTCGTTTATCCAGCGGCGCCAACCCTCGTCTTTCTCCTCAGCTTGCCGAACCAGGCAATCATAGCAGATCGTTAGGGCGCTTTTGGGCTTGTTTCGTCCGTAGCAGCACCAATCCACCAATCAGCATCGCGCCAGCAGAAAATCGGTGGGTTCGTGGCTGGTGCTGGATTGGTGGATGGGCTTCTTTTGAAATGGTAATTGTAGCAGCGCATGAACTGCGTGTCAGCCAAACTGACGCCATCGGGCAGCGCAATGATCCCCCATAGAGCATTGCCCTCGATGAGCACGGGTTGGTTTTGCAAAATAGCAATGTCCCATCCGATGAAATGCATGCTGCCAAACGCAAGATGGGCCTTGCGGGCGAGGGCAAGCACTTCGGACCAGTAAGGCAGTTGAAAACCCCTGAGCTTGATACCGGTCGTCGGGTGCGTGTCGAAAATGGAAACGCCGCACTGCGTGTCCAGCCGGATGGCCGGGCCACAGATTTTTCCAGATACAATGTCGATCGGCGCACCCATCCCGCCTTGATGGAGGTTATCGGCGAATGAATCATCGAGCGGCATCCGAATCGCGGGAGGCAAAAACTCGATCGAGCCCGACGGAGCACGGCAGGAGATAAGACGGATCGTGGCCAAACCACCCATAGTGAGCGTGCCGATCATCGACTCATGATTCGAAATTTTTTCCTGCAGCAAAATCCGGCCCGAGGCGCCGGCTGCCGCAGGAATTTGAGAGTCCTCGCAAAGCCGCGCGATCAGCATCTTGGCGTCGGTTGTGTCGCCGCTTGCTGCATGCACATAGTTACCCGCTGAATTGTATCGCCACAAATTTGCGCCAAGCCCTAAGAAGAGGTCGGCCGGCTTGGAAAATAGGTCCCCTTGAGGAAGCTCCGCCAAATGAGGGATCATCTTTCCTTCAGAAAACTCTGCAAGCAAGGGGACCGTCGGGAGTCCATTTTCCAGACATTTCTTGATAAAGAGATTCTTGTTTTTGAGCAGTGGAGCATCTTCGCTTCCATATGACTCAAACAAATATTTCTGCATCTCCAGAAGCTGCCAAAAGCCAAATTGACGGCTCTTCAGTCGGCGCTGATCCGCCAGGTGCAGACGGTAGAAGTAAAAATCTTCCGGCATGATGGCATAGAAATAATCAATGAACAGATAAACAAACTGTCTCAATATCGAGACGCCGTCCCGCTGTTTCACATGCCAGCCATATTGACAAATTCCGAGCAGGGCTTGCCGAAGGGCCAATGGCACGGATAGCCACTGTCTGACCCGTCGCATAACAGGATTTTGGCGGGCGCGCAGCACAAACTTCATGTTGGCCCGGAATTCGCGCGTGGCGATGTCATCCGCGGCTTCTGCGCTTCTCTCAACGATGCTTAGGCAGGGGATATGCTGCTCCATTGGATCCAAGATTCCCGTTACAATATAAAAAGGACAACGTTCGTTCTACGGAAGTGGATTTTCAGCCGGCGGCGGATTCGCCCTCCAGGGATGAGCCAAAGGCTGCTGCTCATCCCTCCATCGTTTCGATCAATGGCGCGGCGACGGGCTTTAAAGCCAGATGCAATTGAATATAATATATCGAACAACATTCGATTGGCGCATGAATGACGCAAACTATTTGCTTTGCAATGGGTTACGCGCTAGGAAAACAATCAATAAGCTTTGTTTCGGACAACTTCAAAGCAAGTTCTCAAAAGAATATAAATATCAAGGGTCAGCGACCAATGGTTGATATACCAAAGATCAAGCGCGATCCGTTCGGCCATTTGCTCAAGGTGGCGCGTTTCTCCGCGCAGTCCATTGACTTGCGCCCAACCCGTAATTCCAGGCTTGACCTGATAGCGACGGTCATATTTTGCAATCTGTGCTTTATATTCGAGGTCGTGGGCAAGCGCATGCGGCCGCGGGCCGACCAAGGACATGTCACTCTTGAGAACATTGAATAGTTGCGGCAGTTCGTCAATGCTTGAGCGACGAAGCCATTTCCCGACACGGGTCACGCGAGGATCGCCGGGACATGCCTGTGTAACGGTCAGCCCGTCTTCAAGGACCGTCATGGTACGAAACTTCAAGATAACGAATTGAGTTCCGTTGCATCCGGTCCGCCTCTGCCGAAAAATGGCCGGTCCTCTGCTGTCGAGTTTGATGGCGATTGCAACAGTGACGAGCAGCGGTGACAAGAAGACGAGTGCCGCCGCAGCAAATATCATATCAAGCGCGCGTTTGACTCCTCGCCCGACCCGTGTCGGGCTGTCGGATGATAACGGCTTTTGGCTCTTCACAGCCAAAGCCCGCGCCAACCTCAAGCGGCGGCCACGCGCAAATCGAAAGGTATGTTCGGGGAAAAAAAACATTGTTAAATTATCTTAATATTGTCAATGGGAATCGAGTTACGATTTACGATGAGTGAGCTATGCGCGAAACAGTGCGTTGGCATCAAGGGGTAAGGCGGCGTAGAATAGGAATGTTGACCCCTCCCCTTTTGCGGAGGGCTTTTGTTTGCTGGAGGTCTTGGATGCCATTTGGGCTACGCCCTTGTTTCGTCGCGCCCATATCCGAGGCCCCTGTTTCGTCGGCGATCAATGAATTGGACCTCACCGGGCTTTATCGCTGTTTGTGACTTCGCCGGGACCATTTTGCGGACTCTTTATTGTCAGGCAGAGAGCAATTTCCTCGCAGATAATTTTAAGAATAAAGGCCGGAGCCATGACAAGATATCGGCGCCAGAGGCGGCGAGGCTCACTGAACAGTCGATGCAGCCATTCGAATCCAGACTGCTGCATCCATTTCGGCGCTCTGCTGACGGACCCGCTGTGGAAATCAAACGCAGCTCCGACCCCGATCAATGTGGCGCCCTTGATGCGGCCCACATGGTCGCGCATCCAGAATTCCTGCTTCGGCGTACTGAGCCCGATCCAAACGATCTGTGCACCAGATCGATTAATAGCGTCGACGACGTCCGCGTCTTCTTCGTCTGTAAGGCGGCGAAACGGCGGCGAATAAGAGCCCGCAACGACAAGGTTCGGATATTTCACCTTGAGATTACGGATCATCGCCTCTGCCACGCCTGGCTTGCCACCGTAAAAAAAATGCCGCAGGCCCTTGCTCTGCCCTCCGTCACATAAAGCGTCAACGAGATCAGCGCCGCAGACACGCTTCACTGGCTGCTTTGAGCGCCATTTTGACAGCCAGACAACCGGCATGCCATCCGGTACCACAAGTCCAGCCGTGCGATGAATGTCCATCATCATCGGATTTTGCAAGGATAGCATCAATCCGTGTACATCTCGGGCGCAGACATATTTCGCGTCGCGATTTTGAACCCACAGCGAGATTGTTCCAACCGCTGACTTTAAATCAACAAGGCTAATCGGAACGCCCAAGATCGATACATGCGGCACGGTTCTCCCAGCCTGAAAACCCCTTGGCCCATCGCCACTAAGGACTGGCTCGGGCGCGGGTACGGGAAGGGACAATGTTGCAGTCATGGGTTGTGGGAGCCTTGTATTTGAGTGTGAGAGCATGCGGTCCTCCGGAATGGATGACTGCAAATATAGGCTGGTCTTATTGGTACCATAATGCTGCAATAAGGAGGATAAATTCGACCCGCATACTTCTATAGCGCTTAATGTTTTGGTGTTTCCTAGTTCTTTATAGGTATTGCTTCGCTTCTAAAAAGAGGATGATAATTATAATATTAAAATCTATATATCAATTTTCGTTAATCATGATTTACAAGTTTGCTGACATCTGGCGTAAACAAATCGCAGGGTTCTTGATCACCGGATTATTGTACTCCAGGATGCGTTGCCCAGGGGATATATTGCCTCAGCTATTCAGGGAGGAGCGAACCGACCGCAATTCCCTTCTCTGAGAAACATCTAGGTCAGCAATCCGTCACGGATTGGCCGATGGCAACCATCAGGCGGTCCCCGGAGCGAAGAGAGGAGGCGCTCCTCCTCCTTTTCAGCATTGGGCTTTTGCTTTAGCGCCGTCGGATTTGCCTCCGATGCCGTTCATCAGAAAGGCAACCTCTGTGCGATTTTTCGCGCGAAGCTTCTTCATGATATTGCGCACATGAACCTTGACGGTGCTTTCGCACATATTCAGTTCGTAAGCGATGATCTTATTGGCTTTGCCCTGCCGCAGCAATTCGGCCACCGCCAATTGCCGAGTCGTGAAGAGGCCATTGCGGGGGGGCTCGGCGGCTATGGGCACTTTCCCGGCCGACTCTCTCGAAGCGATGAGGGAGCGCGCCGGAACGAAGGTGCCCCCAGCCCGAACAAAGCGAATGGCCTGGACGGCGACATCGAAAGCCATGCTCGTCGTGATATAGCCGCGGGCCCCCTTGTCCAGAGCGTTGAGAACGCTGCCGGCGTCTTCGCGATCCGAAAGGATTATAATTGAAACGTCTTCGGTGGCCTGGGACAGGAGAGCGACGTCGCGTTCAACTTCGGCTTCGGTCCGCTCCGCCGCGCATAGAACGACAACTGGGTTGAACGAATTGCGAGGCCGCTCGTTCAACCATTCTTCAACTGTCGAAAAGGCCTGAATGACATCATCCCTCTTGCTGTCCTTCAGGCATCTAATGAAGCAGTCCCGGATAAGAGCCCGCGGTTCGATGATGACCGTCATCGAGCCGAACTCCTCGGCGATTCGAACGGGCGCATAAGGATCATGCCGCGCAACGACTGCGGCATGAACCATTGTGCTTTCCCCGCGGTTTTCCTTGGGAGTGCCTATTGGCGTGATAATGGGTGACGTATTGTCAAAAGTAGGCGACCCAAACCCAGCTTCGGCCATTTGATGCCGTCTCCTTGAATTACTTATATTTTGAAACGTTTACGTGAGTTTCCAGTTACACTTCAGCCTATTGTCTTTTCTCTTATTCATATTAATTCCTACAAATATTTTTTTTTCATATTTATAAGTTTGCTTGTGGAAATTAAAATAACGACATACTCGAATGGCATATTTATAGAGTGTCATCCGCAATATAACATGACCCATAAGAGTTATATCGCTGAGCCGCATGATCATTTTGACTAAAATTTTGTCACAACGTCGTGATTTTTCCACGCCCCTATCCGCCGCCTGATGGAGCTGACGTAGTCATCCCTAGTCTAATGAAGACAGCCGTCTCCAACGCGTGTCCACAAGATGCTCACTGAGGGAAAAGAGAGGACCGCTGGCGATCGATCCTGAAGCGATCATGGTCGCCCCGGTATTGCGATGCCGGGGCCCCGCTCCCACGATTCATGTCCATCAAGAGGAAACAGGCGGCTTCAACTGCCCGTGCGGTTGGGATCCCGCCAGGCTCTCTCGAAGGGTAGCCGCCAAGCATGGGGGGCGACGAGCTGATGGATCGCTTTCGGCCCCCATGAGCCGGGAGAGTAAGGGCGAACTGGCGGAGGGGCTTCCAGCAGGGGTATCGAGACCTCCCACAGCCGCTCAATCCCTTCAGCGGTCGTAAACAGCGTATGGTCGCCGCGCATCGCGTCGAGGATCAAGCGTTCATAGGCCTCAAGCACATCGCCAATGAGGCCCGTGTCATGCATGGCAAACTGCAAGCTCAGCTTGTCCAGCCGCATGCCCGGACCGGGACGCTTGCCATAGAAAGAGAGCGACATTTTCGAGGCGTCCGCCAAGTCGAACGTCAAATGATCCGGCCCTTGCGTACCGATTCCTGACCCTACCGGAAACATGCTCTTGGGCGGTTCCCGGAAGGCGATGGAGATGATCCGTTGCCCCTCCGCGAGCCGTTTGCCCGTGCGCAGGAAGAACGGCACGCCGGCCCAGCGCCAGTTGTCAATCGAGCATTTTAATGCGATGAAGGTTTCGGTATCCGACTCGGGGTCGACGCCATCCTCTGAGCGGTATCCGGTGTATTGCCCGCGGATGACATCCTTCGAAGCGATCGCCAGCATGCTGCGAAAGACCTTGTTCTTCTCCTCGCTGATGGGGGCCGGCTCCAAGGCTGTCGGTGGTTCCATCGCCATGAACGCGAGAATCTGGAACAAATGGGTCACCACCATATCGCGAAACGCTCCCGTCGCCTCATAGAACCCGGCACGGGTGCCAAGCCCCAGCGTTTCCGGCACGTCGATCTGTACATGATCGATGAAGTTGCGGTTCCAGATCGGCTCGAACAATCCGTTGGCGAAGCGGAAAGCTAAGATGTTTTGTGCTGGTTCCTTGCCCAGGAAGTGATCAATCCGGAAGATCTGATCTTCGGAGAAGACCTCATGCAACTTGGCGTTTAGCAATACTGCACTGGCGAGATCGGTGCCAAACGGCTTTTCCATGACGATGCGAGACCGCTCGACAAGACCGGCTTTTCCCAGCAGCCGCACAGCCGGCAAGGCGGCATTGGGCGGCACGCTCAGATAATGCAGGCGCTGGCTGCCGGCGCCCAACCTCTGCTCCGCCTTTTCCACCGCCCCCTTGAGGATGT
>DATJLX010000193.1:0-41055 GCA_035509135.1 Methylocella sp. | reverse complement strand
CAACAGACCCAGGCAGATTTTGGCTGACTGAATGATTCGCGCATAGATTTCAGAGTCGTCTTGGCCAGGTCCGCGCCAGTAAGGCGCGAGAACCGGCCACTCCGGAGCCTTCTGCCATCGATCCCCCCAGATGGACAATGGCAAGCCCGCGCGAACAAGCTCCGCCATGAACGGGCCACGCTCTGGCATCCAGGTTCCGATGAAGCAGACATCGCTGCCCCACCTATGTTTGTCTTCGTCGGTAAGGACGCGCGGCCGGTGGGCGACTTCATCGGCGCTTCTCCATATGCGCAGCACCTGGCGCGCCCCCAGCGCATAGGCCTCGGCAATATTCTCTTCACGAACGACCACGAGAAGATCGTAGAATGGCAATGCCCTTAAATAACGGTCAAATCGACGGCCGTCACGTCCGCCGAATGGGTCATCGATCGTATAATTCACGATCGGAACTGAAAGAGTACGGAATTTCGAGATGAGACCAGCGCCCAAATACGCGCCCTGGTCCACCCAAATCAGGTCCGGCGCGGCTTGCTTGACGGCTTTGAAAATCGGACGGTCGATTTTCATCCCGATGCCAAAGGCCCCGCCACGATGAAGCCACCGGGCCATCCAGACCGACCGGCCCATCCAATCGAAGGGATCAACGAAGGAAACGGCGTGACCAAGACGTTCCAGCGCCGCGGCCCTGTGCAAACTGGTCCCCTTCCTCGGACCGATATAAGCGATCCGCAGCGCGGCTTTATTTAAGCCTTGAGGCTGAATGCAAGTGTCGACGGTTGATATGATCAGCTCCTCCAAATTGGGGCGCGGATTGGCTTCTCCGCCCGCACACCCCAGAATCGCCTAGACCGAATTCCCGAGGTCGCATGGAACAACGCAACAGCGAACTCTCCGCCCTGGCCTCCCCCCGGCAACTCACGCATTATTGCTTGGTTTTTTTGAATCCGCGTGATTGCGCATCAATATTGGTTATGCGCAGGAAATTCGTTATGGGCTTACACGCTCTCGCCAATGGGGTAATTTCGCAGAGGAAGCTACCCGGTTTCCCCGTTGCGTTCAAGAATTTTGTCTGGGCATGATTAGGTGAGGCGAGGCGAAGAGGAGATCAGCGAAACACTGGATCAGCAACGGCCGCCGAGGCTGTCTGTTTTCGCCAAGCGCCGCTTTGCACCAGGGGGAATAGACGAAACAATGGTTCCGTGCGATGGCCCGTTTCACGCCAAAGATCCAATCGCAGGAATGAGGATCAATCGCGGATGGCGGGCATTGCGTAAAAACGCAACGCATCATGATTCTTCTTGCACAAGCCCCTTTCCGATTACAGAGTTGGAAGATCGAATCGGGTGAGTGAAGCGAGGAGCTCATGCTTGCAATCCCAGGAAAAGCCTGTGGTAAATGCAGTTTTTGTTGCAAAGTTCTCGAGATCACTGAACTTGCGAAATCGGCCGGCAAATTGTGCGAGCATTGTCTTAACTTTGGTTCCGGCGGTTGTGGGATTTATACGGCAAGACCTCAGGTTTGCCGCGATTACGAGTGCCTGTGGAAAGGCGACCGGGAAATGAGCCCGCGCTTGCGGCCGGATCGCGTTGGCACGATTTTGATGGAAGATCCTGACTCTGACGAGTACCGCGCCGTTTGCGATCCTGAAAAACCCTTAGCCTGGCTCACGCCCCTAATTTTCAAGCATCTTGTCACAATGGCGAAAAGCGGGCGGATCGTCGTCGCCAAGGCCGGGCTGAAATCCTGGCGTATCCGCGCCAATGGACAATGGGGTCCTTGCGTTTGACGGTCTCCCTAGTCTGTTTCCGCGAGAAAATCCCTCCATGAGATCACGAAACGTACCTTGCCTCTGATGAAAATCCTTGTATAAAGCCCGTTTCGCGGCTCCGGCTGGGGGCTGAACGGGAACTTGCTTCTTCGCAAGCCGGATCTGTAAAGGCCTGCTTCCCGGTGTCTCCGCCTTCGTTGCTGCTCGAGCCTTTCCGGGCTCGAAGGGCTTGGCGCCGGGCCGCCGCGCGGATGAAATGAGGAAAGGCAGCCCCATGGCTCTCTACGAGCATATTTATTTGGCGCGTCAAGATATCTCCGCCCAGCAGGTGGAAGCTTTAACAGCGCAATTCAAAGCGGTGATCGAATCCTTAGGCGGCAAAGTAGAAAAGGTTGAATATTGGGGTGTGAAATCCCTCGCCTACCGGATCAAGAAGAATCGCAAGGCGCATTTCTCGCTTTTGAATATCGATGCTCCTCCAGCGGCGCTCACCGAGATGGAACGGCAGATGGGCATCAACGAAGACATCATCCGTTTCCTGACGATTAGGGTGGAAGCTTTGGAACAAGGCCAATCGGCGATGATGCGCAAGCGCGACGACGATGACCGCGGCGAGCGTCCGGAGCGGGGTGAACGTGGCCGCAGTCCCCGCCCAGAACGTGGCGAGCGCAGCCCCAGACGTCCGCGCGACGAGGCCGCCAATGAGGAGGTAAGTTTCTGATGACAACCGCCGCCGCCCCCCGCAGGCCTTTTTTCCGCCGCCGCAAGACCTGTCCGTTTTCCGGCCCCAGCGCACCAAAGATCGATTATAAGGACACCCGCCTCCTGTCGCGCTACATTTCCGAGCGTGGCAAGATCGTTCCCTCGCGGATTACCGCTGTTTCGGCCAAGAAGCAGCGCGAGCTGGCAAAGGCGATCAAACGTGCCCGGTTTCTCGGGCTCTTGCCTTATTTGATCCATTGATCGCGCTCCCGGCCGCCGGCCAAAGAGCCGCATGCGGCATATTTCCACCCAGGGGGAAGTGTTCTACTATTCCCGGTTTAGGATTAGGATTAAGGCAGATCACCAGCCGCGCGATGAGACCGCGCGGTTTTGTTGGGATACTCGGAGACTTAACCTCTCTTGCGACCCCCTAACCGCTTTCCACGCGGGACAGCATGGCATGATGAAGAAGCGCCTCCAAAGATTGGGCCCAGCCGCCGCCATCGGGATTGGGGCGGGCGTTGCAGCCGCCGTGCTGTGCAGTCTCGCCGGCCACGAGACAATTCCGGCAGCGGTTCTTGCCAATCTTTCTCCGCTTCCAATCATGATTGCGATGCTCGGATATGGCACTATCGCCGGAGCCTCGGCCGTTGCCTCGGCTGCGCTCACCGTTTCCACGCTCTTCTATGCGCAGGAGAAATTCGGGAATCTCGATGCCGCCGCGCTCGCCGGTCTGACATTCGTTTTCTTTCTGGGTTTACCGGCCCTTTGGCTCAGCCTTCTTTCGGTGTTAAGCAGAGTGAAGGGAAGTTCCAATTGGGTGGTAACGACTCGCGTAGGAAGCTTCTTCGCCCGCGAATATTGTCCGCTTGAACGCATTCTTTCCTATGCCACCTCTTTGTGCGCCACCATTGGCGTCGCCATCGCCATCTACGTCAGCTCTCTCTATGGCGGATTCGACATTGCGGTGCAGCGGCTGAGTGCCGAAATTGCCCCTTACGTCGAGCAGCTGATTGGCGCCAAGGCGCACCTCCCTGCCAACATCGATGCGCGCGGTTTGGCACGGGCCTCGGTTTTGGCGGCGGCACCGCTTGTCGCGGGATGCAGCCTTGTCATGCTGATGTTCAATCTTTGGCTCGCCGGACGGATAACACAGCTTTCCGGGCAACTCCCCCGCCCGTGGCCCGATATTGCGTGGGAATTGCGGCTGCCGCGGATCTATTTGTTGGTCTTCGGCGCCTCCTCCGCGATAGGCCCCTATTTGGGTGGCCTCCCCGGACTCATTGTCGTCATTGTCGCCGTGACGCTCGGCGTTGCTTTTGCCCTCCTCGGGCTTGCCGTGGCGCATTATCTGCTGCGTGGGTCGAGCTTCCGGATTCCGCTCCTCGCAGTGATCTATCTTGGCCTCATCATCCCGGTGACATGGATCGTTTTTTTGCTTGCGTTGGTCGTAGCCGGCATTCTGGACGCTGCTCTCTCCTTGCGAGATCGTAAAAATAAATCAGCCCCGCTCAAACCCTGAAAACAACCCTTCTGACGCAACACGAAGGACTATATTATGGACGTTATTTTGCTCGAACGTGTCGGCAAACTCGGTCAAATGGGGGATACCGTCCGTGTGAAGGATGGCTATGCCCGCAATTTCCTGTTGCCCGGTGGCAAGGCTTTGCGGGCGACCGAGGCCAATAAAGCCCGATTTGAAAGTCAGCGGGCCCAGCTCGAAACCCGCAATCTCGAAACGCGGGCCGAGGCCGCAACCGTAGCCGAAAAACTGACCGGCCAAGTTTTCGTCATCATCCGCCAGGCGGGCGAGACGGGTCACCTCTATGGTTCGGTTTCACCACGCGATATCGCCGACGCGGTCACGGCTGGCGGCTTTAATGCCAATCGCAATCAGATCGTCCTGAAAACACCAATCAAATCATTAGGCATGCATGAAGTCCCTGTGCATTTGCATCCGGAAATCGAAGCCATGATCACCGTCAACGTCGCACGCTCTGCCGCGGAAGCCGAGCGCCAGGCCAAGGGGGAAGCACTGAATGTCGTCGAGGTGACGAGCATAGATGATCTCGGCCTCGAGGTCGGCGCCGCGCTCGCCGATGCCGGATTCAATGAGGAAGAATCATAACGTGTGACGACTCACCGATGTCACGCTCCTGGACATCCTGCGCCGCACTCCTCCAGCAGCCTGGCGATCGCGGCGCGGAGATCGCCGATGCCATTGCCACTCCGCGAGGAGGTGGACACCACCTCCGGAAAAGCGGCCGGACGTTTGGCGATGAGGGCAAGGGTGGCGGCGAGACGCGCCTCCTGCTCGCCTACTCTCACGTCGTCCTGCTTTGTCAAAACAATTTGATAGGACACCGCTGATCGATCGAGAAGATCGAGCATCTTGACGTCAATGGGTTTGACGCCATGACGGCCATCGACGAGGAGAAAGACTCGCAACAGCGATGCCCGGCCACGCAAGAAATCCTCGATCAAACGCGTCCAGGACGCGGCTTTTTCCTTTGACGTGGCGGCGTAGCCATAGCCCGGCATATCCACGAGGCGCACCTTCGCCTTGTTGGGTCCGCCAATCAGAAAAAAATTGAGTTCACGCGTGCGCCCCGGCGTATGTGATGTACGGGCCAAGGTTTTCCGATTGGTCAGCGCATTGAGAAGCGAGGATTTTCCAACGTTCGACCGCCCAGCGAAGGCAATTTCCGGTGTTCCGGGCGGCGGCAATTGGGCGGTTTCCGATGCCGCCCACAGAAACGTGCAGTCCCCAGCGAAAAGCTTGCGACCCATCTCTACAAAATCCAGCTGGGCCGGCGCCGGTACATCCACGGATTCCCCCGGATTCAGGTTGTCGCCTTTTTGCGGAACATGCCCGTCAAATTGTCCCAGAGTTCGATCTTGACGCCCGCCCGCTTCATGATTGTCGTCTGCTGAATGATCGACAAAAAATTATTCCAGCTCCAATAGATGACGAGGCCAGACGCAAAGCTGCCAAGCGTAAACGTGAAGAGGACCGGCATCCAGGTGAAAACTTGCTTTTGCACCGGATCCGCCGGTTCCGGATTGACCTTCATCTGAAGGAACATTGTGATGCCCATGATGACTGGCCAGGCGCCAAGCGCGAGATAGGGGCCGAACACTGGAATATGGGTCGGATCATAAGGAATGAGGCCAAACAGATTGAAGACATTCGTCGGATCCGGCCGCGAGAGATCCTTGATCCAGCCGAAAAACGGTGCCTGCCGCATCTCGATCGTGATGACAAGCGTCTTATAGAGCGCGAAGAAAACCGGAATCTGGATCAGCACCGGTACGCAGCCCGAGAGCGGATTGATCTTCTCGCGCTTGTAAAGCGCCATGACTTCCATCTGCTGCTTTTGCTTGTCGTCGGGAAAACGGTCGCGGAGCGCCAAAATCTGGGGCTGTACCGCTTTCATCTTGGCCATCGCCACATAGCTGCGATTGGCGAGCGGAAAAAAGATGGCCTTCACCAGAACCGTGATGCAAAGGATCGCGACACCGAAGTTGCCAACAAATCTGTAGATCAGATCGAGCAGCCGGAACATCGGCTTGGTGATAAAATAAAACCAGCCCCAGTCGATCAGGAGGTCGAACTTCTTGATCCCCAGATTGGCCTGATATTTGTCAAGCGTATCGGTCTCCTTGGCACCGGCAAAGATCCTCGACGTGAACTCGCTTGACGCGCCAGGTGCAAGTGTCTTTGCCTCTGTGTCGACGAAACCCGATTGGTAAATCGGGGGAGTGCTAACCGCTCCCGAAAAGCTGGCCTCAATGGACTCGTTTTGATCGGGAATGACGGCGGCGGCCCAATATTTGTCGGTAAGGCCGAGCCAGCCGCCGGTGCCGGAGAAACTCTTTGTCCCGTGATCTTCCTTTTCGATCTTGTCATACTTGATTTGCTGCACGCCGGAATCGCCGATGACCCCGACAAAACCTTCGTGCAGGATGGAATAGCCGGCGGACTGCGGTTTTCCATGACGTTTCACGAAAGCATAGGGGTGAAGGGCGATAGGTTGTGCGGACTTGTTCTCAATGCTGTCGGTCACAGTGAACATATAGTGATTATCCACCGCGATTTTGCGATGAAAAACGATGCCCTGGCCATTATCGAATGTAAGTGTCACAGGCGAGGATTCAGTCAGCGTATCATGATCGGCTTGCCACAGCGTATCGTGCCCGGGCAGAATGAGATTGGCGCTGGGATCGGCGATGAAGCCCGTCTCAACATAGTAGGGCGACGGCGAATCCGCGGGCGAGAGCAAGATGATGTGCGGACTGTTGGGATCGACCGTTTCGCGATAATTCTTAAACGACACATCGTCGATCCGCGCCCCCTTCAGGGCGATCGATCCATAGATGGCTGGCGCGTCGAGTTTTACCCTCGGACTCTCCATCAAGGCCTCGGAGCGGGTTTTTCGCGGCGCCAATTCCTCGTCCGGCGCGGCGGTACCCGATGCGGATGGAGAATTGCTTGACTGTTGCGAACCCGCCGCTTGGCGCGGGTGCATCTGGGCTTGCAGCTGACGCTCCCTTTCGAGTTGCGGCTTGGCATAAAAGGCTTCCCAGCCAAGGACGACGAGGATCGACAGACAGGTCGCGAGAATGATGTTCTTGGTTTCCTGGTTCATCCCTTGTGTGTCCTGCCTTTTGATCTCTTTTGACGTGTCCCGCTCTCGACACCGGAAATGGGGCTGTTGCCGCCATGCTCCAGACGAAGGGGTGAGGAGTTTTTGTCGATATCGATTTTGCCAAGCGCTCGCTTCAATTCAGTCTGCAAAGTCCGGAAGGACATGCCGAGCGCTTCGGGCCGTGCCAGGATTACATAGTCATGACCGGGCCGCGCCGGAAGAGGCTTTAGCAGCCGCAAAGCTTCCTTGAGACGGCGACGGATCCGGTTGCGCCGGACCGCACCGCCCAATTGTTTTGTGACGGTGAAACCAAACCGTGGCGGTGCTTCCGTGGAAGGATGGGTATCCCGGATAGGATCGATTGGAACACTCCTCGCCCCGCCACTCGCGGTGTTGGGATCACGCGATGCCCGCGAGTTCACTGACGCTGAGGTCAGGCGCTGGACCGCCTGCAAAGTCAATCCATGCGCGTAAAAGCGCTTTCCCTTCGCCGCGCGCAGGAAATCCGCCCTTCGTCTTAGACGTTCCGGCTCCGCCACGGCGTCTCCAAGCGGTTCGTCCAAGGCCTTTCCCCCAACTCAATTGGCAGCCCCGCCGGAACGTTGGGCGGGTCGTTTGGCGCGAGACTTTTGCTGCCACTCAATCTCGCCGGATTGACTGATCACCAATTTTTTGCGCCAAGTCTTCGATCTACGCCAAGCGTCTTTCACAAAATGTCTTCGGGGGACGCTTTCGGGCCAGCGGCCCATTCCCGTTTGGCGGCCACGCGCCCCCCTACGCGGCGATCCCGCTGCGCGAAACGGCAGTGCAAAGAGAATCGACGAGTGTCCGGGCCCAGAAAACCATCGAAAATTCGAGTATGATCGTCGAAAGTTCACGCGGAAAGCCGTTTGCGGCCGCGCGCACGGCGTGCCGTAATGACCTTACGGCCGCCGACAGTCGACATCCGGGCACGAAACCCATGTCTGCGCTTGCGCACCAGTTTGCTTGGTTGATAGGTCCGCTTCACCGCGCGCTCCAATTCCGATCCCAATAACGCAAAAATAGCCGCTCCGGCAAGACTTAAAACCCTTAAGTCCAAACCGGCACCAGCACCCCATGCCGCCTAAGAAAGGCGATGCAGCAAGCACTCGCTCTCCTGTCAAATCAAGGAAGAGCCCATCGAAAGCTGCAATTTCGGCTCTTATAAGAGGAACCCGCGAAGCAAGTCAATTCGGCTGGACCGGTGGCGAACTCCCCGACGTCACCGCCACCGGAGAATTCCCTGGGCGGAAATTATCTCTTGGCCCGCCACGTGCTAGTTTGGCCTCATCGACTCACGGAGCTTCATTGAGCCGCGATCTGCGCATTCCTTATCGATCTTGAAAGCCCGAGCCGCGACATCCTCGAACATATGTTCAAGGTGAGCCGTTCGGTCGCCCGGCCCATCGCCATGTTCGTCGACCAATCCGATGCCGCAATGATCGATGCCGCGATCGATGCTGGTGTCTCCGCCTATATCGTCGATGGCCTCCGGACGGACCGTGTGAAACCCATTCTTGACACAACGATCAGCCGATTCAATGCCTTTGCCAAGCTCAAAAAGGAGCTTGAGACGGTGAAGTCGCAGCTCGAGGACCGCAAGGCAATCGACCGGGCCAAGGCTTTGGTCATGCTATGCCCTTGCCATTGGGGTGGCCTTACTGGGACAAGGCCAAATCGCCCGTGCCGGCGACGCACTGCCGCCGCACCTTACCCAATCCCCGGCACCAAAATGGCGGCATCGCTGCTTGTCGGTTACCAATTCGCCGTGACACCGCATCCGGTGATTTTGACCCCGCTCACGCCTTTATACAATCACAGTTGGCAGATTACGGCCAGGGTATTTTTCTGACGGCATTTAAAGAAAATGATGGGAAGACTGCAGATTGGACGCAGAGCGGAAATGCAGAGCGGAAATGAGCTGCCAACAGTCCTTCATGGCGCTTCCCGGTTCCGCGGTCTCGCAAATTGTTCTTGTCTGTCGACCGATGCTGAAGGGGGCGGGGCGTGAGATATGAGCGACGCACTGCACAAGAAAAGCGCAGCCCGCCTGCAGTTTCGGCGGATTGTGCAGTAATGATGTCTTAATACCGCGCAACAGGGATCTCATTGATACTACGCAAGGGGGGAAACACCTTGCGGAGGCTTGGCACATGCCTTGCTGATAAACAGGTACAGACCGGCTCCCTACGGTCCATCTGGGTCTAATGAAGGGCCCGGACATCCAGCAACGCCGCTGACAGGCCTTCACATTCATGTGGGGGTCCGCCAGCGGTTTTTTTTTGCAAGGAGCTTGTGCATGAAAACAAAGACCCCGGCCGGACGGATAGACCGGCTGCGCCGCGCTGAACACGGCCATGCAAAATGGCCTTACTCGCGGCGGTGCCCGCGCCCGGACCGCATTTTTTGAGAGGGCCTTGAGATGCAGCAGGTAGCCAGCAAGAGGTCCAATCAAATTCTGTGCATGAGCACATTGGCGTTCGCCGCGTGCTTTGCCGTTTGGACCATCTTCTCGATCATCGGCATTTCCATCAAGGCGCAACTCGGCCTTAACGAAACAGCATTCGGCCTGCTAATCGCAACACCGATCTTGACGGGGTCGCTCATCCGCATGCCTTTGGGTATCTGGTCAGATCGCTATGGCGGCCGCTTCGTCTTCGTGATGGTGATGCTCACCTCGGCGCTCGCCACCTTCCTGCTTCCGCTCGCCCACACATACACGCTGATGCTGTTGGCCGCACTTGGGGTTGGTGCCGCCGGAGGTAGTTTTTCCGTAGGGGTGGCTTACGTCTCGCGGTGGTATCCAAAGGAAAAGCAAGGCACCGCGCTCGGAATCTTCGGCGTGGGCAATGTGGGCGCCACGGTGTCCGCACTCCTTGCACCGTTGGTGATGGTGGCGTACAGCTGGCCAGCGGTAGCCCGAGTTTGGGCGGCAGCCTTGGTGGCGATGGCCGTCATTTTCTTGCTCGCAACAACCAGCGATCCGGTGCAGTCCGCCCGCCGCGCAGGCGGACTGCCGGCCGTGACGCTCCGCCAGCAGCTGGCGCCACTTGGACGTGGAAACAGCCGGCCTGCTAAGCGCCGTCTTCTCAATCCCAGGCAGCGTATTTCGCGCCTTTGGCGGGGTATTATCCGACCAGATCGGCGCCAGACGGGTCCTTTATTGGTGCTTTGGCGCAAGCCTCGCCGTCACCTTCATTCTGTCCTATCCGGCGACCGATTTCATCATGCATGGCATCCATGGCGATATGCGATTCAGCTTTGGGCTGGGCGTCATGCCCTTCGCGGCGCTGACCTTTATCCTTGGCTTTTTCATGTCGCTCGGCAAAGCGGCTATTTACCGTCATATCCCGGTCTATTATCCGGAGCATGTCGGTCCCGTGGGCGGCGCCGTCGGCATGATCGGCGGATTGGGCGGCTTTATCCTGCCTATCGTTTTTGGCGCGCTGAATGATTTGACCGGGCTTTGGACCGGCTGCTTCATGCTGCTGTTCCTCCTCACCGCTGCGAGCCTCTTGTGGATGCATGCCGCCATACTCCGCATGGAGGGCGCCTCCATGGTCACAGCAAATCGCCGTCTCGAGCAGCGCGTTGAGGTGAGGGCCGCTCCATGAGCGAACCGCTGGTTGTGGTTGGCAATGGCATGGCCGCCACACGCTTTATAGACGAACTGATGCAGCGTGCGCTCGGCCGCTACAGCGTCATCGTCATCGGCGCCGAGCCGCGACTCTCCTATAACCGGGTCCTCCTGTCGTCGCTGCTTGCGGGCGAGGTTGGGGAAGACGCAATAGAATTGAAGCCTCGCGGATGGTGGGAAAGGCGCGGTGTCACGACGCTTGATGGACAGACGGTCGCCGCGATTGATCGCCGTGCCCGGGTCGTGAAACTCGCGAACGGCCAGAATTTTACATTTTCCAAGCTCGTCCTCGCTACCGGATCGCGGCCCATACGATTGCCAAAGCCCGGCATGATGCTTCAAAATGTCCTCACTTTCCGCGATCTCGCTGATGTCGGCGCGATGCATGCTTTGTTACGCAAGGAGACCAGCGCGGCGGTGATCGGCGGCGGCCTGCTCGGAATCGAGGCTGCCTACGGCCTTGCCAAGGCCGGCGTCAAAGTGACACTTATCCATTTGATGGAACGGTTGATGGAGCGTCAACTCGATCATCGTGCGGCGGCTCTCTTAAAGCATGCAATCGAAGCCAAGGGTGTCAAGGTCTTGCTTGGTGCCGACACCAAAAGAGTGTTGGGCGAAGAGCACGCCAGCGGACTCGAACTGTCTTGCGGACGCGTCCTTCCCGTCGATTTCGTCGTCTGTGCCGTTGGCATCAGACCGAACTCACAACTCGCCGTTGAAGCGGGGATCGCGGTCAATGGCGGGATTATGGTCGATGATGGGCTCAGCACGAGCGATCCGAATATTTTCGCCCTCGGTGAATGCGCGGAGCATCGCGGCTGCGTCTACGGCCTCGTCGAACCGGCCAATGAACAGGCCGCGATTTTGGCACGCCGTCTCGCAGGCGACCGGACTGCCGCCTATCTCGGTTCGTCCCCCGCGACGAATTTGAAGGTCTCCGGCGTGAATGTGTTCTCGGCGGGCGAATTCATCGAACACCCTTCAAACGAAGTGCTCCTCTTGGAGGATGAGGGCGTGGGAATCTATAAAAAGCTTGTGATCGAAAATAATAGGCTCAAGGGCGCCGTGCTGTTTGGCGATACGGCGGACGGTCTTTGGTACCATGGTCTCATTCGCTCCGGCGCTGACATTTCACAGATGCGCGACGAACTCGCCTTCGGGCCGGCGCTTGCTCTCCCGCAAGCGGCGTGAGGTGCACGATGTCCAGCGATTTCACGCCCGAACAGAAACGCTATCTTGAAGGCTTTGTCGCCGGCATTCAGGCGCGGGGAGGGCTGGCATTTCCGGGCCTAGACGGCACTGCCGAGGCCGCTGCCAAACCAAAGCCAACCGGTCCCGATGCGCCGCATCTCTTGGCCCAGGACCAAGCCGTCAAAGCCGGCAAGAAACTCGCAGTCGAGGAAAAATGGAAACGCGACGAACATCCTTTCGATGCCTATCAGAAGCTGCGCAGCCAAGCGTCGCGCGACGAACCTCCAAAGCCAGCTGATAATTTCCGTTGGCGGTATTATGGCCTCTTCTATGTCGCGCCGGCGCAAGACAGCTACATGTGCCGGTTGCGCATCCCAAACGGCATTCTGTCCCATGAACAGTTCGCGGGCGTCGCCGATCTCGCCAAAAAATTTGGCGGCGGCTATGCGCATGTGACGACACGCGCCAATCTGCAATTCCGGGAGGTTGCCCCGAAGAACGCGCCCAATGTTGTCGAAGGCGTGCAGGATTTAGGCCTGACAACACGCGGTTCAGGCGCCGACAATATCCGCAATGTTACGGGCGACGCCACCGCTGGAATCGGTCCGCGCGAGCTCATCGATACAAGGCCCTTCGCGCGCGCGTGGCACTTCCATATTCTGAATCAACGCACGCTCTACGGCCTGCCCCGCAAGTTCAACGTCGCCTTCGACGGCGGCGGCGCGATCCCGACGCTCGAGGACACCAATGACATTGGTTTCCAGGCGGTGGTGATTGAAGATGGCGCGGGCATCGCGCCTGGCGTCTGGTTCAGACTCCTTGTCGGCGGAATCACCGGACATAAGGATCTCGCGCGTGAGACCGGCGTTGCCGTTATACCCAATGAAACCACTGAGGTTGCCGACGCGATTGTGCGTGTTTTCATTGCCGAGGGAGACCGCACCAACCGCACCAAGGCGCGGCTGAAATATGTGCTCGACCGCTATGCGGCCGAGGCGGGCGGACTTAATGGCTTTCTCGCAAAAGTCGAGCAACAGCTTGGACGCCCGCTAACACGCGTCGATACGCAATACATCCGGCCGCGCCCGGCGCAGGATCGGCAAGCGCATCTCGGCGTACATCCGCAAAAGCAGCAGGGACTCTTCTACCTCGGCGTCGTGCTGCCTGTCGGCAAGATAAGCTGCGCGCAAATGCGGGCGCTCGCGGCGCTCGCGCGCGATCTCGGTGATGGCGATCTTCGTCTCACCGTCTGGCAAAACCTTCTCATCTCGGGGATCCCAGAGGCACGCTTGGATGAAGCCAAGAAAGCGGTGGAAGCCACCGGCCTTGACTGGCGGGCGTCGTCGATCCGGGCCGGGCTTGTTGCCTGCACTGGCTCACGCGGCTGCCGGTTTTCGGCCGCCGACACCAAGACCCACGCCGAAGCGATCGCGAAGTGGTGTGAGACACAAGTGATACTCGATCAACCCGTTAATATTCATCTCACCGGCTGTCATCATTCCTGCGCCCAGCATTACATCGGCGACATTGGTCTTATCGCGGCACGGGTCAGCATCAACGCGGAAGGCGACACGGTGGATGGCTATCACATTGTCGCGGGAGGCGGCTTTGGCGGCAAGGGCGCGATCGGCCGCGAGATTTTGCGCGATGTGATAGCCCAAGACGCGCCAGCTAGGGTTGAAAGTCTGCTCAAGGCCTATCTTACCCATCGCGCCGACTCCACTGAGAGCTTTCAAGATTTTACCGCACGATACGAAGTGGTCGCGCTCAAGGATTTCGCTGAGAGGCAGGACATATGAACGAAATGTATCGTCCGCCACGGGCCGTGCCCATCATTCCGGACAATGCGCCTTTTTCGCCCGATCAGCGCGCCTGGCTGAATGGATTCTTCGCGGGCCTTTTGTCGTGCGGTTCACAAGAGAGCACTTTCCTTCCCACACAGGAAAGCGCGGCGCTTGCTGCTGCCCTTGTCTCGGAGACGGCGCCGCACACCGCGGAAGATGACGGCGCCCCCTGGCATGATCAAACCTTGCCGCTCGCGCAACGCATGCAGCTTGCCGAGGGCCGCCCGCTTCCCCGCCGCATGATGGCCGCGATGGCGCAGCAGGACTGCGGTCAGTGTGGCTATAATTGCGAGGACTACGCCAATGCCATCGCCTCGCAGGCGGAAGACCGCCTGAACCTCTGCGTGCCCGGCGCCAAGGAAACCGCCCGCATGCTGAAAACGCTCGTCGTGGAAATGGGCGGCGGCGCAATAGACCCAGACGAAGCCAAGGCCAAAGCCGAAGCCAAGGCCGCCGCGCAAGCCCGCGACGCCGACGTTCGTCCAGGGCGTTCGCGAAATACCCCCGCTGAGGCAGTCTTCGTCGCGCGCAAAAGGCTGAACCGCGAAGGCTCCGAGAAAGCCACCTATCACGTCGAATTCGATATTTCGGCGGCCGGCCTCGATTACGAACCAGGCGACAGCTTCGGCATCTTTCCCATGAATGACGAAGGTCTCGTCGGCCGTGTCATCGCGGCCATCGGCGCGCCACGGAATTTCCCCATAGCCGGAAAAACCCTGGGCCAAGTGCTCCGAGAGGATGTTTCGCTCGGGCTGGCACCGGACACGTTGTTCGAATTGATTTCCTATATTACTGGAGGCGTAGCAAGGGCAAAGGCGAAAGCCTTGGCGAAGGGGGAAGACCCGGACGGCGACGTCGCGACGCTCGATGTGCTGGCGGCCATTGAAAAATTCCCAAGAGTGCGGCCCGATCCTGAGGCCTTCGTCGAAGCCCTGGAGCCACTGCAACCAAGGCTCTATTCGATCGCCTCTTCACACAAGGCCTTGCCGGGGCGGGTTGCTCTTACCGTCGACCATGTGCGCTATGTGGTAGGATCGCGCGAAAGGCTCGGGGTCGCCTCGACCTTCGCGGGAGCCGTTTTGAAGCCGGGCGACAAGGTCAAGGCCTATATCCAGCGTGCCCATGACTTTGCGCTGCCGGCCGATGGCAACTCGCCGATCATCATGATTGGCCCTGGCACTGGCGTCGCGCCGTTCCGGGCGTTTCTGCAGGAGCGCATGGTTACCAAGGCCAAGGGGCCAGCCTGGCTGTTCTTCGGCCATCAGCGGCGCGCCACGGAATTTTTCTATGAGGACGAACTGCCGGCATTCCAGGCGGCGGGCACACTGACGAAGCTTTCACTTGCCTGGTCCCGCGATGGCGAAAGCAAGGTCTATGTGCAGGACAAAATGCGCGAGGAAGCCGCGGAGCTTTGGGCGTGGCTCGCCAAAGGCGCGCATTTCTATATCTGCGGCGATGCCAAGCACATGGCTGCGGGCGTCGATGCTACGCTGACCGAAATCTGCGCGAAGTATGGAAAGATGGATGCCGCCTCCGCCAAGGCTTTCGTGAAAGAGCTCCGCGCGCAGCACCGTTATCAGGCGGATGTCTATTAATGAATGCCCCAACGAAGGCGCCGGGCGTTCGCACCATATGCCCCTATTGCGGCGTTGGCTGCGGGATCGTTGCGACTCCCGACAGCCTCGGCGGAGCAGCGATTGCGGGCGACGAAGCCCACCCGGCGAATTTCGGCCGTCTCTGTTCCAAGGGATCCGCTCTCGGCGAAACCTTAAGCCTTGAAACGCGGCTGCTGCACCCGATGGTTGACGGCGTGCGCGCGACGTGGGACGCGGCTCTCGAACGCATTGCCAAAGGTTTGCGGCAAACTGTCGAACGGCATGGGCCTGATGCTGTCGCGTTCTATCTGTCAGGTCAATTGCTCACCGAGGATTATTATGTCGCCAACAAGCTGATGAAGGGTTTCATTGGCTCCTCCAATGTCGACACCAATTCGCGGCTGTGCATGTCGTCTTCCGTCGCCGGCCACTGCCGGGCATTCGGATCGGACACAGTCCCGGGATGCTATGAAGACCTCGATGAGGCGGACCTCCTGGTGCTTGTGGGGTCGAACGCCGCTTGGTGCCATCCGGTGCTTTACCAGCGAATGGTCCGGGCGCGTGAGGCGCACGGCGCCCGCATCATCACCATCGATGTGCGCGGCACGGCGACGACGGAGAATGCCGATCTCGCGCTGACATTGCGCCCGGCATGGACGCCGTGCTGTTCTGCGGTCTTCTCGCTCACTTGGACCATGGGGATTTTATCGACCGCCCCTTTATCGGCGCGCACACCGAAGGCTTTGACGCGGCGCTTGCCGGAGCGCGCCGAATCGCGCCGGACCTTGCCACGGTCGCCCAAAAATGCGGCGCCGCGAGCACGGACATCGCCGCTTTTTTCGATCTCTTCGCTTCGACAAAGCGTGTCGTGACACTCTACAGCCAGGGGGTCAACCAATCCTGGCTTGGAACCGACAAGGTCAACGCCATCATCAATTGCCATCTTGCCACGGGGCGCATCGGCAAACCCGGCGCCGGGCCGTTTTCCTTGACCGGACAGCCGAATGCCATGGGGGGCCGCGAGGTTGGCGGGCTTGCCAATCAGCTTGCCGCGCATATGGGATTTTCGGCGGAAGAGATCGACCGCGTGCGCCGCTTTTGGGGGGCGCCGCGCATGGCGAGGCGCGAGGGCCTCAAAACCGTAGCCTTGTTCGAGGCCGTCGCGCAGGGCGATATCAAGGCTTTATGGATCATGGGAACCAATCCGGCAGTGAGCCTGCCGCGGGCCGATCATGTCCGCGCGGCACTGCGCAAGCTCGATCTCCTCATTGTCTCGGATAGTGTGCGGGCGACCGATACAATTGGCGCCGGCCCGCATGTGCTCTTGCCTGCCGCCGCCTGGGGAGAAAAAGACGGGACCGTCACCAATTCCGAGCGGAGAATCTCCCGACAGCGCTCTTTCCTGCCGCCCGCGGGCGAGGCCAAACCCGATTGGTGGGCCGTGTCCGAAACCGCCAAGCGGATGGGCTTTGGCGCCGCCTTCGATTATCCAGGACCCGTCGCGATCTTCCGCGAACATGCCGCGCTCTCGGCATTTGAAAACAACGGAAGCCGCGATTTCGATCTTGGCGCCCTCGCGGTGCTTGGCGACGCCGATTACGATTCGCTCACGCCTCGGCAATGGCCAATGCCCTCGCTTTCGTCCCGCGCGAAAAAACGAATCTTCGCAGACGGTCACTTCTTCACCCCTTCCGGCCGGGCGCGTTTCGTAGCTACCCCTGAGCCGCTTCTCGCCGAAACACCAGACTCGGTCTTTCCCTTCCTTTTGAACACCGGGCGGGTGCGCGATCAATGGCACACGATGACCCGGACAGGCCTCTCGCCGAAACTCGCAAGCCACATGCCGGATCCCTTTGTCGAGGTGAACCCGGAGGATGCATCGAAGCTTGGCCTCGCCGGCGACGGCTTTGCCCAAGTGAGAACGGGGCATGGAAGCGCCGTGCTTCGTGTCATCATAAACGCTGCGCAGGTCCCCGGCCGGATCTTCGCAGCAATCCATTGGAACGACGAGACCGCGGCGCGGGCACGCGTCGGCGCGCTTGTCCATGCCATTACCGATCCTCACTCGGGACAGCCCGATTCCAAGGCCATTCCGGCGGCGCTGACCCCTATTTCTTTCGCCGCGCACGGATTTGTTCTCATGCGTGAGCGCACGCCGCTTGCGAGTGACACGGTCTTCGCATGGAACGCCATTGAGGGCGGCTATGCGGCACGTTTCGCGACCAATGAGTCTTTCACGGCTTTGTTCGAAGCCCTTGCCGGCCAATCGCGATATGCTGAGCGGACAGGCTACAACGATCCCTCGCGCGGAATTTTTCGCGCAGCCCTGATTCGGCGCGAGAAGCTCCAGGCAGTTCTTTTTTATGGGCGGGTGAAAGAATTACCCCCATGGAGCTGTCTTGCCGACGCTTGGCGGCTGGAACGGCTCGATTCGACCGCGCGGCGCTTTCTCCTCTCAGGCAGAACCGCATCCGCGCGCTTCGACGCAAGTCCCACGATCTGCGCGTGCTTCGGCGTGAAATTGCGGGCCATCCATGAAACCATCGCCGATGGCGCATGTTCGACGGAGGCGATCGGCAAGCGGCTCAAGGCCGGCTCGAATTGCGGATCCTGTCTGCCCGAGCTCCGGCGCATCGTTGCGAGAGCCGCCGCGCGGGTGCGCGAAACGGCCGATGCCTATCAGTCCGCATAAGAAGATAGTTCCAAACGTTGCGGTTCTATTGAGGATATCGCGCGCGAAGCCGGCCTGCCGCCCTTTCAAGAACTCGCCGCGCGAATGGGCGGGCTTGGCTTTTGGCTTGCAGCCAGCCCGCCAGCGTGGCAACGAGCCATCGATTGGCATCGATTGGACCAGCCTATGACAACCGTGGATTTCGCCGCTTTCGTCGAAAAGCTCGCCGATGCCGCAGCCGACACGATCTTGCCGTTCTTTCGTACCACACTCCAAGCCGACGATAAAAATCCCACCGGGATGTTTGATCCCGTGACCGAAGCGGACCGCGCCGCCGAAGCAGCGATGCGGCACCTCATTCAGGAGACGTTTCCGGATCACGGTATTATCGGCGAGGAATTTGGTTCCGTTAAAAGCGAAGCGGATTATGTTTGGGTGCTTGATCCGATCGACGGCACCAAAAGTTTCCTCGCCGGCATGCCGGTTTGGGGAACTCTCATCGGGCTCATGCATAAGGGGCGCCCAGCCTATGGCATGATGGTTCAACCCTTCACTCTGGAGCGCTTTACCGGCGATGGGAGAGGCGCGGTTTGGCGCGGTCCAGGTTGCGATCACAAGATGACGGAACGCAAGCTCGCCACCCGGGGCTGCCAGGGGCTTGCGCAGGCCACCCTCATGACGACGTCGCCATTATTATATTCCTCCAGTAAGCTCAAGGCGTTCCGTCGAGTTGAAACGAGGGTCCGCCTGTCGCGCTATGGCGGCGATTGCTACGCTTTTGCGATGCTTGCGGCAGGCCACGTGAATTGCGTGATCGAGTCGGGTCTTAAAATCTACGATATTGTCCCCCTTATCCCGATCATCGAAGGGGCCGGAGGAATCGTCACGCGTTGGGACGGCGGCGATCCAGCAACCGGGGGCGACGTGGTCGCCTCTTGCGATGCCCACACTCACGACGAAGCGTTAAGTCTGCTGCGGGGTCAGGCGGATTTCCCCCGCAAATTGACGCCATGAAATCCCTCGGGGAATTCACGCTCATTGGCATTTTTAGCGCAACACTGCGCCTGACCGCCTCACGGGAGCGGAAAATTGTTCAGCTTCGCTTGAATCATTTTCAGAAGGATTCGGACCTCTTCCGGCGCGGAACTGTCGGGGGGTACGGGATAGATCTTCTGCAGTTTACGGCCAAAATGCGCGTAAGCTGCCGTTTCGAAAAAGGCCCCAACGTCAGCTTTCTCAAATCTGCTTTCCCCAGGCGCTCCTGCGCCACCTGAAAATGGATCGTTCCTAGATATTGCTTTCATTGCAAATGACTGCTGCATACTGTTATCGAGAGTTTGCAAGCTAAACTGTGCCTCCCGCCCGCAATTCGCATGCCTGTACACCTTAGATTCGTCATGCCTGCGCCCCTTGGTATCAATAACTTTTGACGCAAGCTTTTGTTCCTTGGAATATTCTAGGTAAAATCTTGCCTGGAGCGGGAATTGCGAATGAACGCATTGGCGAAAGCTATGCCAAATCCTCTGCTTCTGCGCGGCCGTTGCTCAAAACGAAGAAGTCCACCGTCGCAAGGGCCTGCGGCACGTTAGGATGGCCCGCAACAAACTGATCCAGTTTCGTCAGCTTGGGTGCATCGGGAAGACTTGCCGCCACGGCGAGCACATGTCGCGGAAATCTTCGCCCGACGCTACCGGAAAGAATTTGAGCGCGTTGATCACCAGGTCGGTTTCACCGCCGTCGGGTAAGTGAAATTTGATGGCCATTCCGTGTGGACTGGCAAGCGGCGAGCCTTCGGGCAGATTGGGAATGCCCGTCGAATCGGAGAAGCGCACGGTTACGGGAATCGGGCCGCCATTGAAGATGACCGCCTTGCTCAGGCGAGCTGCTGCGGGGGCCGCTTTGAAACTGCCCCCGGTGACGACGCCCTTGGCGTGATTGGCGCGAAACCCCGGATGAACACCGTAGATTTTGTTCATAGCATCGACAATTTGCGTCTCCAACGCCGCATCCTGAGCCGAAACCGGCCCAAGACCTGCAGCCAAGATGAGCGCGGCCATATCTGCGTTTTTGTTGCCGTTGCCATGGAACACCTCGTTGTTTAAGGCGAGCCGATTTCCTTCACGTGCCATAACCAAGCCCGGCGCCCGCCCTGACGAAGCCATCCGTCACCTGTTCTCTCTTGGAACCGCAAACATGGCTTTTTGTTCCAACCGTTCATTTCACCGCTGCACCAGGGGTTCCACCATCAGCTCCAACGCGCAGCCAAATTCCCGTCCCCAGCCGTCCCGTCATAATGAGCGTGTTGGGATCGCGGAATTCATAAGGTCCGCCATCCTCCCAACCCGCCAAGCGTCCACGGGTCGTGTGCAAGGTCCAATGGCCATTTCTAAGGGTCATCGTTCCCTCATGCGGGCTGACAGCGCCAGGCCCTTCACTGCGGAAATGGTACGTGCCATCCGGCAGAATATCCCAGATCCACCGGGCGGTGCCCCGTTTGTTCGAAACTGTGGTCTCCCAAGAGCCGACACCGGCGGGATCGACAGAAATTGGTGGCGGCATCCGGATCGTGGGGGTGGCCGGGAGTGTCAACATCGCCAGCTTAGCCTTGGCAAGACCAGCAAAGGCACAATTTGGGAAGCGGGACAGATGGTCCTCGAAGCTCGCCTTCGTGCCAATCTTCTCTGCGCTCTTCCAGTGCGATTCAGCATTGGCACAGGGACTTGTCTGTGGGGTGTTCGAATCAGTAGCCATCGCGGGCGCAGCCGGTGGGGCTCCGCGTAGATAGAACTCACCAATCAAAGATAAGGAGAGTTCGGGAAGCTGAGCATGGTTTGTCGTGTCGTAGACATCCGAACCGATGCGGCGAAAAATGGTGCCGATCTCCGCATCGGCCTGGATGTGTTTGAGGAACGCCGTTGTGTAAGGGCTGTTCCGTCCCGCGCCATCCTCAGCGGTCCGTCCCGCCTGCGTGGAATAGGCGACAATCATGCCTTGCGGAGTGTCAATCTTGGCCAGGCCGTGCTCTATCGACGCCGCCCGCGTCAGTCCGATCGAACGCTTTAATTCGTCGGCCAGCGGGTTGTCGCGGCAGGCATCCAGGACGAGAATGCGCAGGTTCTTGGCCTGTTGAAGGTCTGCGATGATGTCGTCCACCCGTATCATCCGGCGCAAGTCCGCCTCGTCGGCAAGTTTGGCATCGATCGGCATCAGATAATTAACGCCGCCAAATTGCATGGCGTGACCGCTATAATAAAAGAGTGCGACATCGGCGTCGCGCGCCATCCTTGCGAATTGTATGGTACGCTCATCCATCCCGTCCTTGTTGAGATCGAGGCCGAGAATGGTTTCGAAGCCAGTACGGGTCAGCGCATCCGCGACGTCCTGGGCATCATTCCTCGGATTGGGCAAATGGACCGCATTTTGGTAGGCGCCGTTTCCAATCACCAGCGCGACGCGTTTGTCGGCGGAAGCGGGCACGGCGCTCCATATGACGATGGCAGTGACCAAGCTCCACAGACTTTTCGCTTTTTTGCCCATGAGAACCTTTCCCGAGCGGGGGCGAATCGAGGTCGCACTTGCCCGTAGCCATAACAGTGATCTAAAGCCGTTGGATTTCTATCCTGCCAGGATACTCCATAACACAATTGGGCAGTGATGATCTTATCCCCGGAGACGCTAGCGGCCAGCAAAGAGCGCGATCCACTGGCGGCCTCCGAGCCGCCCCGGCTTCGGGCTGAAGTTTTGATTTGGACCAGGAAGCCAAAAACAGGATCTTTAAAACATCATTTTTTTTCCTGCGAATGAGGGTTGACGCGCCTGACGCGCACTATTAAGTTCCGTCCACTTCGGACAGGCAGTAGGTTTTTTGCTTCTGGGGCGCCTAGCCTTGGACTTTTCAAACCTAAACGCTGTCGGACCCAGCGGCTTAACAGTCACACAGAGATCCACGATATCCGGATCCTCAAAGAGATTCGCGAAATCGCCTGGATCGACGAGAGGCAAGAACGCGGCAAAGGATGCCGTGGTCCTCTGCCAAAATCCAGCGCCGGAGGCCTTAGCGGGCTGAAGGCGCTTTGCCGTTTGCCGTAACGCATGTGCGGCGGGAAGCGGACGTTTGATTTTGAGGCCGCGCCGGGGCAGTCCGGTTATGGCTTATTAGAAAGATTGAGAAAGACCGGAATGCCCACGATCAGCCAGTTGATCCGCAAGCCGCGGCAGGAAAAGACCTATCGCGAAAAGGCGCGCCACCTCGGTGCCTGTCCGCAAAAGCGGGGTGTCTGCACGCGCGTCTACACAACGACGCCGAAAAAGCCCAATTCGGCCTTGCGCAAGGTGGCAAAGGTCCGCCTAACCAATGGTTTCGAGGTGATCGGCTATATCCCGGGCGAGGGGCATAATCTGCAGGAACATTCGGTCGTCATGATCCGCGGCGGCCGGGTGAAGGATTTGCCCGGCGTGCGCTATCACATCCTGCGCGGGGTGCTCGACACGCAGGGCGTCAAGAACCGTAAGCAGCGCCGTTCCAAATATGGCGCAAAGCGGCCGAAGTGAGTTTGTGAAAAGCTTAGAAGAACATGGGAACAGCGATAGCCTAGGTGTCAAGATGGTGTGCCGCGATTGACTGTGGCGGCATCTTGAACAACGTAATGAGATTTGATGGAGCCGAGCCATGTCGCGCCGCCACAGCGCCGAAAAACGGGAAGTCATTCCGGACGCCAAGTTCGGGGATGTCATTCTGACGAAGTTCATGAATTCGATCATGTATGATGGCAAGAAGTCGATCGCCGAGACGATCGTTTACGACGCTTTTGATATTATCGAGCAGAAAACGCGGTCGGAACCGCTTCCAGTGTTCAAGCAGGCCTTGGATAATGTCGCGCCGTCGATCGAGGTTCGCTCTCGCCGGGTCGGTGGCGCGACTTATCAGGTGCCGGTCGAAGTCCGCCCGGAACGCCGTCAGGCACTGGCCATTCGCTGGATCATCAATGCCGCCCGCGCGCGCAACGACAAGACCATGGTCGATCGCCTGTCGGCGGAATTGATGGACGCCGCCAATAACCGCGGCAACGCGGTCAAGAAGCGGGAAGATACGCATCGCATGGCGGAAGCCAATCGCGCCTTCTCGCATTATCGTTGGTAGAAAACTTTAAGGGTTAAGCGGTTTTCCGCCTGAAGGAATTTTATCATGCCCCGCAGCCATCCGATTGAGGATTACCGGAACTTCGGCATCATGGCCCACATCGACGCGGGCAAGACGACGACGACGGAGCGCATTCTCTATTATTCCGGCAAATCGCATAAAATTGGCGAAGTGCATGACGGCGCCGCGACCATGGACTGGATGGAGCAGGAGCAGGAGCGCGGCATCACGATCACATCCGCGGCAACGACGACGTTTTGGAACGGCAAGCGTCTGAACATCATCGATACGCCTGGCCATGTCGATTTCACTATCGAGGTCGAGCGCTCGCTGCGTGTCCTCGACGGTGCCGTCTGCGTCCTCGACGGCAATCAGGGCGTCGAGCCGCAGACCGAGACGGTCTGGCGGCAGGCTGACAAATACAATGTGCCGCGCATCGTCTTCGTCAACAAAATGGACAAGATTGGCGCCGATTTCTATCGCTGTGTCGAGGATATCAAGACCAAGGTCGGCGGCCGCCCGATCTGCATCCAGCTGCCGCTCGGATCGGAAGCCGATTTCAAGGGCATCATCGATCTCGTGCGGATGAAAGCCGTGGTTTGGGAAGACGAGGCGCTTGGAGCCAATTATGCCGACGCCGAGATTCCTGACGATCTCAAAGCCAAGGCAGAGGAATACAGGCATACTCTGATCGAGGCGGCGGTTGAGCTCGACGATGATGTCATGTCCGCCTATCTCGATGGTGCGGAGCCAGACATCCCGACTTTGAAGCGCCTCTTGCGCAAGGCGGTCCGTGACATCGCCTTTGTTCCGATCCTGTGCGGCTCGGCCTTCAAGAACAAGGGCGTGCAGCCGTTGCTCGACGCCGTTGTGGATCTGCTTCCCTCGCCTCTCGACCGCGAGGCGATCAAGGGAGTTGACATGGACACCGGTGCCGAGGTGGTGCGTTTGCCGCGCGATGAGGATCCCTTTTCCATGCTCGCCTTCAAGATCATGGACGATCCCTTCGTCGGCACGATTACCTTTGCGCGCGTCTATTCGGGCCATGTCGAATCCGGCACGACTGTCTTGAACTCGACAAAGGACAAGAAGGAGCGGATCGGGCGCATGCTTCTCATGCATGCGAACAACCGGGAGGACATCAAGGAAGCCTATTCGGGAGATATTGTTGCGCTGGCCGGCTTGAAGGACACAAGGACCGGCGACACGCTCTGCGATATTAACAAACCCGTGATCCTGGAGCGGATGGAATTCCCGGAACCGGTGATTGAGATCGCCATCGAGCCGAAGTCCAAGGCCGATCAGGAAAAGCTCGGCGTTGCTTTGGCCAAGCTCGCCGCCGAAGACCCCTCTTTCCGGGTTTCGACCGACCAGGAATCTGGGCAGACGATCTTGAAGGGCATGGGCGAGCTCCATCTTGACATCAAGGTCGATATTTTGCGGCGCACCTATAAAGTCGACGCCAATATCGGCGCCCCGCAAGTCGCGTATCGTGAAAAGCTCACCCGGCAGGTCGAGATCGATCACACTCATAAGAAGCAGACCGGCGGATCCGGCCAATTCGCCCGGGTCAAGATCATCTTCGAGCCAAACGAGGCGGGTTTGGGTTCGAGTTTCGAAAGCAAGGTCGTCGGTGGCACGGTGCCAAAGGAATTCATCCCGGGCGTCGAAAAAGGCATCAACAGCGTCATGGGCTCGGGCGTTCTCGCGGGCTTCCCGGTTGTCGACGTCAAAGCGACGTTGGTCGATGGCGCTTATCACGACGTCGATTCATCGGTGCTCGCCTTCGAGATCGCCGCCCGCGCGGCCTTTCGCGAGGCCCTGCAAAAAGGCGGTTCCATCCTGCTTGAACCGATCATGAAGGTCGAGGTCACCACACCCGAGGACTATACAGGTGCGGTCATGGGCGATCTCCTCGCCAGGCGTGGTCAAGTCCAGGGCCAGGACATGCGCGGCAACGCGGTGGTTATCAATGCGATGGTCCCGCTCGCCAATATGTTTGGCTATGTCAATCAGTTGCGGTCCTTCAGCCAGGGCCGTGCCAATTACACGATGCAATTCGATCATTATGAACAGGTCCCCGCGGGCGAAGCCGGGAAGATTCAGGCCAAATACGCCTGATCCTTCGATTGCGCGCGTGAGAAAATCCTAGAGGAGCCGGATAATGGGCAAGGAAAAATTCGAGCGGACAAAGCCGCATTGCAACATCGGGACGATCGGTCATGTCGATCACGGTAAGACATCGCTGACCGCGGCGATCACCAAGGTTTTGGCCGAGACAGGCGGCGCAACTTACACGGCCTATGATCAGATTGACAAAGCGCCGGAAGAGAAAGCCCGCGGCATCACGATCTCGACTGCGCATGTCGAATATGAGACCAAGAAGCGTCACTATGCCCATGTCGATTGTCCCGGCCACGCCGACTATGTGAAAAACATGATCACTGGCGCGGCGCAGATGGATGGCGCGATCTTGGTGGTCTCGGCGGCGGACGGTCCGATGCCGCAAACCCGCGAGCACATCCTCCTTGCCCGGCAGGTCGGCGTCCCGGCGCTCGTTGTATTCATGAACAAGGTCGACATGGTCGATGACGCCGAGCTTCTCGAGCTCGTCGAGCTCGAGGTTCGCGAGCTTTTGTCGAAATATGATTTTCCCGGCGACGACATTCCGATCACCCAGGGTTCGGCTTTGTGCGCGCTCGAGGGCCGCAATCCGGAGATCGGCCATGATGCGGTACTGAAGCTGATGGATACGGTGGATGCCTATATTCCGCAGCCGGAGCGCCCGATTGATCAGCCGTTCCTGATGCCAGTCGAGGATGTCTTCTCGATCTCCGGCCGCGGCACTGTCGTGACCGGACGAGTCGAGCGCGGGGCGGTCAAGGTCGGCGAGGAAATCGAAATCGTTGGCCTCAAGCCGACGGTGAAGACGACGGTCACGGGCGTCGAAATGTTCCGCAAACTCCTCGATCAGGGTCAGGCGGGCGACAACATTGGCGCGCTCTTGCGCGGCACCAAGCGCGAGGACGTCGAACGCGGCCAGGTCTTGTGCAAGCCGGGCTCGGTGAAGCCGCACACGAAGTTCAAGGCGGAAGCCTATATTCTGACCAAGGATGAGGGGGGCCGTCATACGCCGTTCTTCACCAACTACCGGCCGCAATTCTATTTCCGCACCACCGATGTGACCGGTGTTGTGACTTTGCCGGAGGGCACTGAAATGGTGATGCCCGGCGACAATGTGACGATGGATGTCGAGTTGATCGTTCCGATCGCGATGGAGGAGAAGCTGCGCTTCGCTATCCGCGAGGGTGGCCGCACTGTCGGCGCGGGCGTCGTCGCCTCGATCACGGAGTAGCGCGGAATTCGCTTTTGCGGGTTCGGCAACATGAATTCCGGCGCGCCGTGCCATGGCGGCGCGGCGGACGAACGAGGACTGGCGTTTGAGCATGTCCCGGAAAGCCGTTCGGCTTTTCAATGGGAACAGGCTCCAGCTCTTTGAAATGGGCGACTCCTTTTCGATCCCGTGATGCCACGTGATCGGGATGCGCTCTAGCCGTTGGGGTAGCCCCCCAAGCGGCCGGCAGGGACGGATTGAGATGAACGGCCAAAATATTCGCATTCGCCTTAAGGCTTTCGATCATCGAATCCTCGATTCGTCGACGAAGGAGATCGTTTCAACGGCCAAGCGGACGGGGGCGCATGTGCGCGGTCCCATTCCCTTGCCGACAAAGATTGAAAAATTCACGGTCAACCGTTCGCCGCATGTCGATAAGAAATCGCGCGAACAGTTCGAAATCAGGACGCATAAGCGGGTCCTCGACATTGTCGACCCGACGCCGCAGACGGTGGATGCTTTGATGAAACTCGATCTCGCCGCGGGCGTCGATGTGGAAATCAAACTTTAGGCTCCGCCAGATTTGTAGATGAAGGAAATGTTCCCAACAGGCCTTTGGCCCTTGGCGGGATCCGGAAGGAATAAACCATGCGATCAGGTGTCATCGCGCAAAAGCTCGGCATGACCCGCATCTTCACCAGGGCGGGGGAGCATGTGCCGGTTACGGTGTTGAAGCTCGGCGGCTGCCAGGTTGTGGCCCACAGGACCAAGGATCGCAACGGCTATACCGCGGTTCAACTCGGCATCGGCCGCGCCAAGGTCAAGAATGTCTCGAAGGCGGAGCGCGGCCGTTTCGCGGTCGCCAAGGTGGAGCCGAAACTGAAGCTCGCCGAATTTCCTGTCGAGGAAGATACCCTGCTCCCGGTCGGCGCCGAAATCACGGCGGATCATTTCGTCGTCGGTCAGTTCGTCGATGTCACCGGCACGAGCACCGGCAAGGGCTTTGCGGGCGCCATGAAGCGTTGGAATTTCGGCGGTTTGCGGGCGACGCATGGCGTCTCGATCTCGCACCGGTCGCATGGTTCGACCGGCGGCCGGCAGGACCCTGGTAAGACGTTCAAGAACAAGAAAATGGCCGGTCACCTTGGCGCCGAGCGGGTGACGACTTTGAACTTGCGCGTTGTCGACCTTGATATTGAACGCGGACTTATTCTCGTCGAGGGCGCGGTCCCGGGAACCTCCGGCGGTTGGATTTATGTGCGCGACGCCGTAAAAAAGGCGCTTCCGAAAGAGGCACCGAAGCCCGGCAAATACCGCATGATTGCCGAAACGTCCGGTGCTAGCGAAGAGACGGGAGCCAGCGCGTGAAAATCGACTTGACCTCTCTAGATGGCGAAACCACCGGCTCGGTGGATCTCGATGATGCCATTTTTGGCCTCGTCCCGCGCGAGGATTTGATCGCGCGCATGGTGCGCTACCAGCTCGCCAAACGCCGTGCCGGAACCCATCAGGCGCTGGGCCGCGCCGACATTTGTCGCACTGGCAAGAAATTGTACAAGCAGAAGGGCACGGGATCGGCGCGGCACGGCTCCGCGCGGGTGCCGCAATTTCGCGGCGGCGGACGGGCGTTCGGCCCGGTCGTACGATCGCATGCGCATGAGCTCCCGAAAAAGCTGCGCGCGCTTGCTCTCAAACACGCTCTCTCCGCCAAGGCCCAGGATGGCGCCATCCTCGTATGGCCCGAGGCGCACGCGGGCGATGCCAAAACGAAATCCCTGAAGGCGAGTTTCGCCAAGCTTGGCTTGACCAACGCGCTGATCATCGATGGGCCGGCCCCGGAAACCAACTTCCAGCTCGCCGCGCGCAACATACCGCAAATTGATGTTCTTCCCGTGCAGGGGATCAACGTCTACGACATTCTTCGCCGCAAGACACTTGTCCTGACCAAAGCGGCGATCGATGCGTTGGAGGCGCGTTTCAAATGAGCCCGGCGAAACTCCCGCAGGACACGCATCACTACGATGTAATCATCGCCCCGGTCATCACCGAAAAGGCAACGATAGCGTCGGAAGCAAATCAGGTGATGTTCAAGGTTCGCAAGACCGCGACAAAGACCGAGATCAAGGCAGCCGTCGAGGGGCTCTTCGATGTCAAGGTAAAAGCCGTGAACACGCTCATCCGCAAGGGCAAGCGGAAAGTGTTCAAGGGCACACGCGGTGTTCAGTCCGACATGAAGAAGGCTGTCGTGACCCTCGCCGAGGGCCATAAGATCGACGTCACGACCGGGCTGTGAATTCTATGCGGGGAACGCGCCAATGGCATTGAAAACATTCAAACCCGTCACGCCGGGCCTTCGTCAGCTCGTCATTGTCGATCGCACCGGGCTCTACAAGGGCAAGCCGCTGAAGCAGCTGACCGAGGGAAAGCCCTCGTCTGGCGGACGCAACAACAATGGGCGCGTCACCGTGCGGTTTCTCGGCGGCGGCCACAAGCAAAGCTACCGGATCGTCGATTTCAAGCGGCGCAAGCTTGATATTCCCGCCAAGGTCGAGCGGATCGAATATGATCCGAACCGGACGTCCTTCATCGCTCTCATTCGCTATACCGACGGCGAACTCTCCTACATCATCGCGCCGCAGCGCCTCGGTGTTGGTGACGAAGTGATTGCCAGCGCGCAAGCCGACGTGAAGCCTGGCAATGCGATGGCGCTCGCCAATGTGCCGGTCGGCACCATTGTCCATAATATCGAGATGAAGATCGGCAAGGGTGCCGCCATGGCGCGTGCGGCAGGCACCTATGCGCAAGTCGTCGGACGCGACGAAGGCTATGTCATTGTCCGCCTCAATTCCGGGGAGCAACGCCTCATCCACGGCCAGTGTTTTGCCACCGTCGGCGCCGTATCCAATCCCGACCACATGAATATTTCCTTGGGCAAGGCCGGCCGCAGCCGTTGGCTTGGGCACCGGCCGCACAATCGCGGTGTGACGATGAATCCCGTCGACCATCCGCACGGCGGCGGCGAAGGCCGCACCTCGGGAGGACGCCATCCAGTGACGCCCTGGGGCAAACCGACCAAGGGAAAAAAGACCAGGACCAACAAATCCACGACCAAATTCATCGTGACCTCGCGTCACAAGAGCAAGAAGAAGGGCTGATCATGGCTCGCTCGATCTGGAAAGGCCCGTTCGTAGACGGCTATCTGCTCAAGAAGGCAGAGACTTCGCGCAATTCCGGCCGGTCCGAAATCATCAAAATCTGGTCCCGCCGCTCGACCATATTGCCGCAATTTGTCGGTCTGACGTTCGGCGTCTACAACGGCCACAAACATATCCCGGTCTCCGTGACCGAGGATATGATCGGCCACAAATTCGGTGAGTTTTCCCCGACACGAACCTTTCACGGTCATGCGGCCGATAAGAAAGCCAAACGAGGCTAAGAGAGACTGAAGTCATGGCCAAGGAGAAAGCGCCGCGCGCGCTGAAGGATAATGAAGCCAAGGCGGTCGCCCGGATGCTGCGGGTCAGCCCGCAAAAGCTGAACCTGCTTGCGCAATTGATCCGCGGCAAGAAGGTCGAGACGGCGCTCGCCGATCTCGAATTCTCGCGCAAGCGAAGCGCGTTTGACGTGAAAAAGACCCTGGAGAGCGCGATTGCTAACGCCGAGAACAACCATAATCTCGATGTCGATGATCTTGTCGTCGCCCAGGCCTATGTCGGCAATGCGATGATCATGAAGCGCTTCAGCGCCCGTGCACGAGGCCGTTCCGGCCGCATTCACAAGCCTTTCGCGAATTTGACGATCATCGTCCGTGAAGCCGGCGCCGCCGCCCCTCAGGCCTAAGGAGAAAACGATGGGACAAAAAGTCAATCCGATCGGCCTGCGGCTCGGCGTCAACCGGACGTGGGATTCGCGCTGGTTCGCCGACAAGACCGAATATGGAAAGCTTCTCCACGAGGACATGGAAATCCGGACGGCGCTCCAGAAAACTCTCAAACAGGCGGCCATCTCGAGGATCATCATCGAGCGGCCGCATAAGAAGTGCCGGGTGACGATCCATTCCGCCCGCCCCGGCGTCGTCATCGGCAAGAAAGGTGCTGATATCGACAAGATCCGGAAGCTCGTCGCCAAGATGACGGATTCCGAAGTGCTGATCAACATCGTCGAAGTGCGCAAGCCGGAGATCGACGCGACCCTGGTTGCCGATTCCATCGCCCAGCAGCTCGAACGCCGTGTCGCCTTTCGCCGTGCCATGAAGCGGGCGGTGCAATCGGCGATCAGGCTTGGCGCGGAAGGCATCCGCATCAATTGCTCTGGCCGCCTCGGCGGCGCGGAAATCGCCCGGCTTGAATGGTATCGCGAGGGCCGGGTGCCTTTGCATACCCTGCGTGCCGATGTGGATTACGGCACCGCGACGGCCCATACGGCCTATGGCACGTGCGGAATCAAGGTCTGGATCTTCAAGGGTGAAATTCTTGAACATGATCCCATGGCTCAAGACAAGAAAATGGCGGAACAGGACCATGCCGGCGGTGGTGGCGAGCGGCGGCGCCGCGAGCGCGATGCCGCCTGACCACGCCCTCGCATTTTTTTAAGAGTTCGAACCATGTTGCAACCGAAGCGAACAAAATTCCGGAAAGCTTTCAAGGGCCGCATCCGCGGCGCCTCGAAAGCAGGCTTTGAATTGAATTTCGGTCAGTTCGGGCTCAAGGCGCTCGAACCCGAGCGAATTACGGCGCGCCAGATCGAGGCCGCGCGGCGGGCGCTGACACGCCACATGCGGCGTGCCGGCCGCGTCTGGATCCGGGTTTTCCCGGACGTCCCGGTATCGAAGAAGCCAACTGAAGTCCGCATGGGAAAGGGCAAGGGCGCGCCGGAATTCTGGGCGGTCCGGGTGGCGCCGGGCCGCATCATGTTCGAGCTCGACGGCGTACCCGCCGTTGTGGCGCGCGAAGCGCTGACCCTTGCCGCCGCGAAGCTGCCGATCAAGACCCGTTTCATCGAGCGGATCGTCGAGTAAGGGGGCCTTGGCCATGAAACAGAAGCAGCGTTTGTCCGATCTCAAGGTGATGTCCAAGGATCAGCTTGAGCACGAGTTCCTTAGTCTCAAGAAAGAGCAATTCAACCTGCGCTTTCAGCGCGCCACGGGGCAGCTTCAAAATACCGCCCGGGTGCGGGTCGTGCGCCGGGACATCGCGCGAATCAAATCCTTGGCCGCACAGCAGCGGGCAAAAGACGATAAATAGAGTCATGGGCTATCAGCAAAAATAGCTTGTTTTGAAGGACAGTCGAAGATCATGCCGAAACGAATTCTCCAAGGCGTCGTCGTCAGCGACAAGCAGGCCAAGACGGTCGTCGTCAAGGTCGAGCGCCGTTTTACGCATCCGCTGTTGAAGAAGACGGTGCGGCGATCGAAGAATTATCACGCGCATGACGAGACCAAGGCGCATAAGGTCGGGGACACGGTGTCGATCGAGGAGACGAAGCCGATCTCCAAGCTCAAACGCTGGATCGTCGTCGAGGCGGTTGCGAAATAATGCTGTTGATTGGGAGGCCATGGCCTCCTTGCCGGCAAAGTCCAGCTCGGCTGTTTGCCGCTGGAAACTGTCTGGGAAGAAAGGTGCAAGACGATGATACAGATGCAAACCAACCTCGACGTTGCCGATAACTCCGGCGCCCGCCGCGTGATGTGCATCAAGGTGCTGGGCGGCTCGAAGCGGAAATACGCGGGTGTTGGCGACATCATTGTCGTGTCGATCAAGGAAGCGATCCCGCGCGGGCGCGTCAAGAAGGGCGACGTGATGAAGGCGGTTGTCGTGCGCACCGCCAAGGACATCAAGCGGGCCGATGGTTCGGTCATCCGCTTCGATTCGAACGCGGCGGTCTTGATCAACAATCAGTCGGAGCCGGTCGGCACCCGCATTTTCGGACCGGTCCCGCGCGAATTGCGCGCCAGGAACCAGATGAAGATCATCTCACTTGCGCCAGAGGTGTTGTGATGGCGGCAAAAATCAAAAAAGGCGACCGGGTCGTGGTCCTCGCCGGACGCGACAAGGGCCGCTCTGGAGAAGTGGTCCAGGTCCAGCCGAAAGAGGAACGCGCGATTGTGCGCGGGATCAATACGGTGAAGCGGCACCAGAAACAAACCGCCAAGCAGGAGGCGGGGATCATCTCCAAGGAGGCCCCGATCCATTTGTCGAATTTGGCGATTGCCGATCCCAAGAACGGCAAGCCGACGCGGGTCGGATTCAAGTTTTTGGATGACGGCCGCAAGGTCCGTTTCGCGAAGCGCTCCGGAGAATTGATCGATGGCTGAGTCGAAAACCGGCAAGGGCGGAGCCAAGGGCGCAGGCAAGGACGCTGCCAAAGACAAGGACCAGGCGAAGGGGGCTGCGAAGGCCGCCGCCAAGGGTAAGGCGCCCGCCGCCGAACCCGCGCGGAGCCCGCGGCCACCCACCGAAGCGTTTACGCCGCCCGCCGATTACGCACCGCGGCTCAAGAAACATTACGAGGAGGTCGTGCGGCCGCGCCTCATCGAGCAATTCGGCTACAAAAACCGGTTCGAGGTGCCAGGCATCGAAAAGATCGTTTTGAACATGGGCGTCGGCGAGGCGGTGAACGACACCAAGAAGGTCACTCTAGCGGCGGCCGATCTCGGCCTGATCGCGGGTCAAAAGGCCGTCATTACGCATGCCCGCAAGGCCATCGCGACATTCAAGGTGCGTGAGCACATGCCGATCGGCGCCAAGGTCACCTTGCGCAAGACCCGCATGTATGAGTTCCTCGACCGGCTGATCACGATTGCGCTTCCACGGGTCCGGGATTTCCGCGGCCTCAATCCGAAGAGCTTCGACGGCCACGGCAATTATGCGATGGGCATCAAGGAACATATCGTGTTCCCGGAAATCGACTATGATAAAACCGAAAGCATTCTCGGTCTCGACGTGATCGTTTGCACGACGGCGAAATCCGATGACGAGGCGCGCGCCCTTTTGGGCGCCTTCAACTTCCCGTTCCGGCAGTGAAACCATGGCGTTTCAAACGCGGGCACCAGAGGTAGGAATTCATGGCTAAGAAAAGCTCGATTGAAAAAAACAAGCACCGCATCAAGCTGGTCAAGCAATATTCCGGCCGCCGCCGCCGCTTGAAAACGATTGCCAATAATGAGGGCTTGACCATGGAGGAGCGCTTCGCCGCTCGCCTCAAGCTCGCGGAGCTGCCGCGCAATTCCGCCGCCGGGCGGATCCGCAACCGCTGCGAGGTGAGCGGGCGGCCGCGCGGCTTCACTGGCAAAATGCGCATTTCACGCATCGCCCTGCGGGAGTTGGGTTCGAGAGGCCTGATCCCGGGTCTTGTCAAATCGAGCTGGTAGGAGGGCGGGTCATGGCAATGAACGATCCGTTGGGCGATATGCTGACCCGTATCCGCAATGCTCAAATGCGCCGCAAGGGCAAGGTGCAGACGCCGGGATCGCGGCTTCGCGCGCATGTGCTCGACGTCCTGCAATCAGAAGGCTATATTCGCGGTTATTCCACGACCGAATATGGCAACGGCCGCACCGAATTCGAAATCGAGCTGAAATATTCCGATGGTGCGCCGGTCATTCGCGAGATTGAGCGGGTGTCGAAGCCGGGACGCCGCGTCTATGCGGCCGTGGACGCAATGCCGCGCGTGGCAAATGGTCTGGGTGTGACCATCGTTTCCACCTCCAAGGGGGTGATGGCGGATCATGCGGCGCGCGAGGCCAATGTCGGTGGCGAAGTTCTCTGCAAAGTCTTCTAACCGGAAGAACGAGGAAAGCGGATATGTCCCGTATCGGAAAGAAGCCGGTTGTCATTCCCGCCGGCGTCACGGCCAAGGTCGAGGGCCAATCCATTTCGGTGAAGGGAGGCAAGGGGGAGCTTTCCTTCACCGCACCCGATCCTGTGAGCGTTGCTTTTGCCGATGGCAAGATCGCGGTCACGCCGCGTGACGACAGCAAGGAAGCGCGGGCGATGTGGGGTATGACGCGGTCGATCGTGAACAACCTCGTGACCGGCGTCTCGAAAGGGTTCGAGCGCAAACTGGAGATCACCGGCGTCGGCTATAAGGCCGTGATCTCAGGCAAAAACCTTCAGCTGTCGCTCGGTTATAGCCACGACATCCAATTCCCGATTCCCGCCGGAATCGCGATCGCCGCGCCAAAGCCGACGGAAATATCGATATCCGGCATCGACAAGCGGCAGGTTGGGCAGACCGCCGCCGAAATCCGTGCCATGCGTCCGCCAGAACCATACAAGGGCAAGGGTATCAAATATGCCAACGAATTTATCTTCCGCAAAGAAGGCAAGAAGAAGTAAAAGAAACACCATCTAGGATTGGGCTCCATGGCCAAGGATCATCATACCGCAACCCGCCGCAAGGCACGCGTCCGGCGCTCGCTTCGGGCGCATGCTTATGGCAAGCCACGGCTGACCGTCTTCCGCTCCTCGAAGCAGATCTATTGCCAGATCATCGATGATGCTTTGGGCCGGACTTTAGCTGCTGCTTCGTCGCTTGAAAAAGCCAATCGGGAAGGGTTGAAAACAGGGGCGACGGTGGAGTCCGCGAAGATTGTCGGCAAGCAAATTGCCGAGCGCGCGGCGCAAGCCGGAATCAGCGAAGTCGTCTTCGACCGCGGGGCTTATATCTATCATGGCCGTGTCAAGGCGCTGGCGGAAGGCGCCCGGGAGGGCGGGCTTAAGTTTTAAGGCGGACAGCCATCGGCCGTGACCGCGCGGCGGACAAAACACGAGGCGAACTGGAAAATGGAACAGACGAATGGCGCGTGATGGGGAAGGCGGCCGCGGCCGCGACCGGGAGGACCGCGACAGTGAATTCATGGATCGTTTGGTCCATATCAATCGCGTCGCCAAAGTGGTGAAGGGCGGCCGTCGGTTCGGCTTTGCCGCTCTCGTTGTCGTCGGCGACCAGAAAGGCCGGGTCGGCTATGGCCATGGCAAGGCCCGTGAGGTTCCCGAAGCCATCCGCAAGGCAACCGAATCGGCGAAACGTTCGCTCGTCCGCATACCCTTGCGGGAGGGCCGCACCTTGCACCACGACGTCAATGGACGACATGGGGCCGGACGCGTCGTGCTGCGCGCGGCGCCCGCTGGAACCGGCATTATCGCCGGGGGGCCGATGCGCGCGATTTTCGAAACCCTCGGCATGCATGATGTCGTTGCCAAATCGCAAGGATCGTCGAACCCCTATAATATGGTTCGCGCGACCTTCGATGCCCTGCAGCGGGAAGACTCGCCCCGCGCCGTCGCGGCGCGCCGCAACCTCAAAGTCTCCGCTTTGCAAGCACGCCGCCAAGGTGGCGAGACGGAAGCACCAAGCGAAGCGCAAGGATAGGATTATGACGAAAAGCCCCCCGGCCCAGGTCATCGTGGAACAGATCAAAAGCCCGATCGGCCGTCCCGCATCGCAACGCGCGACGCTGATTGGGCTTGGTCTCAACAAAATAGGCCGGCGTTCCTCGCTGGAAGATACCCCCGCCGTGCGCGGCATGATCGCCAAGGTTGCTCATCTCATTCGCATTGTCGAAGCGGCGGGGGCGCCGGACGAAGCGAGGACAAAACGATGAAACTTAACGAGATCGCTGATAATCCAGGAGCCTCGAAGCCCCGGATGCGGGTTGGCCGCGGGATCGGCTCGGGAAAGGGCAAGACCGGTGGCCGGGGCGTCAAGGGTCAGAAGGCCCGGACCGGCGTCGCGATCAAGGGCTTCGAGGGCGGGCAGATGCCGCTGCACCGGAGATTGCCAAAGCGCGGCTTCACGAACCCCTTCACGATCGATTATAATGAAGTTAACCTCGGACGGATTCAGGCCGCGGTTGACGCCGGCAAGCTCGATCCCGCTATCCCAGTGACGATCGAGTCGTTGATCGCCGCCGGTGTCTGCACCAAGCCACGCGATGGGGTCAAGATTCTGGGGAAGGGAGCGATAACGGCAAAGCTTGCGTTCGAGGTGGCCACGGCATCGAAGAGCGCTGTGGCAGCCATTGAAGGGGCTGGCGGATCCATCGCTTTGTTAAGGAAGAGCGAGGTGGTGAGCTCCGAGGCTTGAGTTTCCGCGAAATCGCGAGGCCGGCGTTCTTCAGCCGTTCCATAAGCGCGACGGGTTTGAAGCTCCGGCCCCGGCAGGGAATAGCGTCGCCAAAGAGTGGGACCTTGTTGGTCCTTACGTTGCAAAACGAGAAAACGTTCTGGCATCTGAATGCCAAGGGAGCAGGTCATGGTATCGGCGGCGGAACAGCTCGCGGCGAATATCAATTGGAGCGCCTTCGGCAAGGCCGAGGAACTCAAAAAGCGCATCTATTTCACCCTCGGGGCTTTGATCATCTATCGTTTGGGGACCTACATCCCCCTGCCCGGCATCGACCCCTCGGTTTTTGAAAAGAGCTTCACGGGCAACCGGCAGGGCGTCCTCGAATTGTTCAATATGTTCGCCGGCGGCGCGGTCCAGCGCATGGCGATCTTCGCTTTGAACATCATGCCCTATATCTCGGCTTCGATCATTATCCAGATGTTGACCTCGGTCTTCCCGACGTTGGAGGCCCTCAAGAAAGAAGGCGAATCCGGGCGCAAGGTCATCAATCAATACACACGCTATTTGACGGTCGTTCTTGCTGCCTTTCAGGCCTATGGGATCTCCGTTGGGCTCGAAGGCCAGGCGGGCGTTGTTCTCGAGCCAGGGCTTTTCTTCCGCATTTCCACCGTGTTGACCCTGATGGGCGGCACGATGTTTCTGATGTGGCTCGGCGAACAGATCACCTCGCGCGGGATTGGCAACGGATCTTCGCTTATTATTTTCGCGGGCATCGTCGCGGCTTTTCCTTCGGCCATCGTCAATACTTTGGAACTCGGCCGTCAGGGCGCGATTCCGACAAGCGTGATTATCGGTGTGCTGGCGATGTCGATTGCGGTGGTTGGCTTCATCGTGTTCATGGAGCGGGCGCAGCGGCGTCTTCTGATCACCTACCCCAAACGTCAGCAAGGCAATAAAATCTATGAGGGCCAAACGTCCTTCCTGCCGCTCAAGCTCAACACGTCGGGTGTCATACCGCCGATTTTTGCCTCTTCGCTCTTGCTGCTGCCCGTGACGATCGCCAATTTCTCGCAGAGCCAGGGCGGCACCGGCATTCTTGCAACCATCACCACTTACCTCGGCCATGGCCGCCCGCTCTATATGATCGCCTATGTCGGGCTCATCGTCTTTTTTGCCTTTTTCTATACCGCCATTGTCTTCAATCCCACGGAGACGGCGGACAATCTCAAGAAACATGGCGGCTTCATCCCTGGGATCCGACCGGGGGAGAGGACCGCGCAATATATCGATACAATCCTGACGCGCATCACGGTGATCGGCGCCGCCTATCTTGCCCTCATCTGTCTCCTGCCGGAAATGCTGATTTCCTATGCGGCGCTGCCCTTTTATTTCGGCGGAACCTCTCTGCTGATCGTGGTCAGCGTCACCATGGATACGGTGGCCCAGATCATGGGGCATCTGCAGGCTCATCAATATGAGGGGCTTGTGAAAAAATCCAAATTGCGGGGAAGACGCAGATGAGATTGATTCTTCTTGGGCCGCCGGGTGCTGGGAAAGGCACTCAGTCGGCGCGGCTCAAGGAGACCTATCAGATCCCGCAGTTGTCAACGGGAGACATGCTGCGGGCGGCGGTCAAAGCCGCGACACCGGAGGGACTCAGGGCGAAGGCGGTCATGGACAAGGGCGGTCTCGTGCCGGACGACATTGTGGTCGGCATTGTGGCTGACCGGATCGAGGCTCCCGACGCCAAGGCGGGCTTTATCCTGGATGGATTCCCCCGCACCGTACGGCAGGCCGAGGCCTTGGCCGACATGCTGCGCGCCAAGAAAATAGAACTCGACGCCGTCATCGAACTCAAGGTGGACGAGAAAGCCCTTCTCGCCAGGATCACCAATCGCGTGAAGGATACGCTCGCCTGCGGCGGAACGGTGCGCGACGACGACAATCCGGAGGCCTTCAAGACCCGCCTCGACGCCTATCGCGCAGAGACAGCACCAGTGTCTGACTTTTATGCAAAAAAAGCGATACTGAAAACGGTCGATGGGATGGCACCTGTCGACGCCGTGGCCAAGGCCATCGCACAGGCGCTTGAAACGTCTGTCTGATGGGCAGGCGGACACCATGCCCCCGCCCGTGCGAAAAGCGCAGCCGGACGCGTCTCATCGGCTTGATGGGACTTTGACCCTCAAATACAATACATTAGATTTTTGTCATCACTGTCGGCCAGGGCGCGCATCTCCGCGAGCGACCGGTTGTCGAGGACGGTGGCGATTGCATTGCGGGCTTCGAGCATGATGAGACGAATGCAGCAATGTTTCTCATCGGCGCAATCCTCACAAGGCCGGTAAGAGGTTTGACTCGCACAAGGAATAGGCGCGAGCGGCCCATCCAAAACGCGAACGATATGACCGACCTTGATCTGGTGCGCCGGCCGCGCCAATGTGTAGCCTCCGCCCTTGCCCTTTTTTGAATAAACGAAGCCGGCATTGCGCAGTTCACCGAGAATGGTGTCGAGAAATTTTTTCGGAATTTCGTTCGCCGTGGCGATATCGTTCACAAGCGTCGACTCGCCAACGGGGCGCCCAGCCAGATGGACCATGGCCTTTAATCCATACTTGCCTTTTTTTGTGAGCATTCAAACCTCGATCGCCATTATCACCGTGGGACCAGAAGAACCAAAGCTCCAAAGCAGATGCTGGTCGTCTATATATTGAGGAGAATCATCTATATCCACCAGTTTTATAGTCTTTAGCGAGAAAATATGATCTTTTTTTTGAAAAATTGAACCAGCCCGAGCCCAATCCATAATTTGATCGAGCGGTGCAGAACGACTTTGCCAAAATCGCCTTCGCACAATCGAAGAATCCCCATAGTCTTGTCGTTGATAAAACCGTTTGGTGAGCGTTCTCCTCATCTCTTTTTGAGAAACGGCATGCCCAAAATTCTTACGATTGCCGTCGTATGGTTTGCCTTGAGCCTGCCAGCCTCATCATCGTTAGCGCAATCCGCGCATTATTTTTCGACCCTGAAACACGTTCATGTCACTGGCTTCCAGGGATGGTTTGCTTGTCCTTCCGATTCCGCGGGCGTCGGCTGGGGTCACTGGTTCCGCGGTAAGGCCGATCCGCAAAAGCCAGATTCGCTTGCCATCGATAATTGGCCCGACACCACGGAACTCGATCCGGACGAGAAATGTCCCACGGGCTTCAAGCTTCGTTCGGGCGCGCCTGCCTATCTCTTTTCCGACCAGAATCCAAAAACGGTGTCCCGGCAGTTCCGCTGGATGAAGGATTATGACATCGACGGGGTGGCGCTGCAGCGCTTCGGTTCGATACTCGACGGCAAATCCCTGCAGCGTCAATTCGACACAGTTTTGAGCCATGTGAGGGCCGCGGCCGAGACCTATCATCGCGGCTTTTTCATCATGTATGACGGCATTACCGCCGACCGGATCGAGGCGATCAAGCGGGACTGGCAACAGCTGACCGAGGCGGCGCATTTGACGGAGAGCCCCGCCTACATATTCCACCGCGGCAAGCCCGTCGTCGGACTTTGGGGGCTCGGGTTCCCAGACAGAGATCTCAGCGCCGCCCAGGCGGCGGACCTCATTAATTTCTTCCGGACAGCCAAACTGCCGGCCACCGTGCTTGGGGGTGTGCCAACCCGTTGGCGCCTGCAAGGCGCCGGTTCCCGCCCGGAGCCGGAATGGGCATCGGTCTTCCGGTCGTTCGACATCTTGAGTCCATGGACAGTCGGCCGTTTCGGCAACGATGCCGGAGCCGACGATTTTGCCAAGAACGTGCTGATCCCCGATCTCGCCGAGGTCAAACAGCTCGGCATCGATTATATGGCCGTCGCGTTCCCCGGCTTCTCTTGGCACAATGGGTATGGCCGGACCTTGAACGCGCCCCTCGACGCGATCCCCCGGCGGTGCGGCGGCTTCTACAAACATCAGATCGCCAATCTGACGAAGGCGGGTGTCGATATGCTCTATACCGCGATGTTCGACGAAGCCAATGAAGGAACTTCCATCCTGAAGATGGCCGTTCATCCTGGCGCCCTGCCTGACGGCGTCAGCATGGTCCCGCTTGATGATGGGGGCTGCGAAGCGGCGAAGGACGACATGTATTTGCGTTTGGCCGGCGAGGCGAGCCGCAGCCTCCGCGACCGGCGGGCACCACCCGCGCCGCCGCGCTGATCCTCAGCGTATTTTCCCGGCGAATACGGTCAACGAATGGAACTCAGGGCCCGGCCAGTTATCGCGCTGAAGGTCGAGAATGCGGAAACCATGTTCGTCAAGCAGACGGAAAAGATAGCTCTGCGGCAAAACATGCATTTCCATCGTGCCTTCCCCACGTTCGATCGCCTCAAGATAATCGGCGATCGAAAATCTGTAGCCTGGATAGGCGACAGGCACCTGGAAATAGACACAGCC
>DATJLX010000192.1:0-7389 GCA_035509135.1 Methylocella sp. | reverse complement strand
CCGTCGGTTGATTCGACGCGAATGAGCCCCTGCTCCTCTAGCAATGTCAAAGCGGGGTAGACAATGCCGGGGCTTGGCGCATAAGCGCCCCCCAGGCGCTCCTCGATTGCCTTGATGATTTCATAGCCATGCGAGGGCTTTTCGCTGATCAGTTTGAGAATGACGAAGCGGACATCGCCCTGGTCGAACATCCGGCGGCGGCCGCCGAAGAAACCAAAAGGCCGGTGCATGCGGCTGCCGCCGCCGTGCGCCCCTTCGCCTTGCGCGCAAGACTGTGAATAACGGTGAAAATGCATGGAAATTCCTCCTGAGCTAATTCCGATATATCTGAGTTAGATATATCTGAAAATAGTCAATACAAGGGAGCGCGAAAATTTTTTCTTACTTTTGCGGTCAGCGAGGGAGTTTCCCGAGAGGCAAGGAAACCCTCTGCCCAAGTCCTGCCTAAGAAAATCCGTGAGCGTGACATATCGGTCATATCGCGGTCCATTTTTCTCCTTTACAAAATGGAAATCGCGCCAACTCCTTTTGATATGGTCCTCAAAATGTCCACTCTCACACGCCGCACCATAATCACCGGAGCGTCCGCATCCGCCGCAGCCACCCTGGCCGGATGCGTCAGCTCGAACCCCAATCCCGCCGCCATTAATGCCGCCGCGGTCTCGGCCCCGCCGCCCGCGCGCACCGCCATGGACGCGGACGCCGTCGAGCCGCGCTACGGCGACATTTATGGGGAGGTCAAAGACGCTGAGTTCACCGTTGCCGCCGTCAATTTGAGTCAAGTGAATTCAGCGTTTTTGCGCAAGAACATTGCTTACGAGACCAACGAACGGCCGGGCACGATCGTGGTCGATCCCGCCAATCACTATCTCTACCATGTGGAAGACGGCGGCCGCGCCACGCGCTATGGCGTCGGTGTCGGTCGCGAAGGCTTCGTCTGGTACGGGGATGCAACGATCAAGAGCAAGCAGGAATGGCCGGACTGGTATCCGCCGAAGGAAATGATGGACCGCAGGCCGGACCTCAAGAAATCCATGGTTGCGCTGCAAAGCGGAGAGGGCATGCATGGCGGCCCCGCCAACCCGCTTGGCGCCCGCGCCATGTATCTTTGGCAAGGGAACCACGATACCTATTTTCGCATCCATGGCACGAATGAGCCCTGGACGATCGGGTCGAGCCAATCCTCGGGTTGCATTCGCATGATCAATCAGGATGCGATGGATCTCTACTCGAAGACTCCGGTCGGCACGCGGGTCGTGGTGCTCGCCTCTCCCGGATCGTCCAAGCTCGCCAGCGCCGGCTGAGATGTTCGCCCGCTATCTTTGGCAACTGCCGCAATAAAAGGTGGCGCGTCCCGATTGCGTAATCCGGGCCACCGGGCCGCCACATTGCCCACAGGGCTCATGCTCCCGGCCATAGACCCGGAAGCTGTGTTGGAAATAGCCGAGCGTGCCATCGGTTTGCCGGTGGTCGCGCAGCGATGAGCCGCCGGCCGCCACCGCCTCCTCGAGGACCTCGCGAATGACGCGCGCCAGTTGAATGGCGCGGGGGCTCGGCGAGCCATCCTTGCGGGCGAGGCTTGCGGCGGGACGCCGCGGCGACAGCCCGGCCCGGTGCAAAGCTTCACAGACATAGATGTTGCCGAGCCCGGCGATCAAACGTTGATCGAGAAGCGCGGATTTGAGCGGCGCCGTCCGCCCCGCGAAAAGCCGGGCGAGAGCTGCTCCATCAAGCTCGCCGCCGAGCGGTTCCATGCCGATATTCTTGAACAGCGGATGCGCGGCGAAATCCGGACGCGCAATGAGCTGCATGAAACCGAAGCGCCGGGGATCGTTGTAAACGATGCGGGAGCCAGTCGAGAGGCCGAAGGCGACATGATCATGCGCGGCATTTTTGGGCGCACCGCCGAGCAGCGGCGCGGCGCGCCCGGAGCCCCCCGCTTTTTCGATGCGAAAGGACCCCGACATGCCAAGATGCATGACGAGGAGTTCGGCGCCGTCGAGATCGGCGATGAGATATTTGGCGCGGCGCCGGAGCGCTTCGACCCGGCGGCCAGTGAGGCGTTCGGCAAACCGTTCTGGAAAAGGAAACCGCAAATCCGGACGCCGCTGGTCAATCGAGGCAAGCCGCGCACCGACCATGGCAGGCTCTAAACCCCGGCGGACCGTTTCGACTTCCGGCAGTTCCGGCACGTTTTAAATCCTGTTTGGGTTATGTCTGTTGAACCCCAATTCTATACAATTCCCAGGATCTCTTCGCGGATAATTATCAGGGCCGTTGGTTCGCTGTTGGCAGGGCGGCGAAATCCTCGGTCCGAGACCGCGCGATTTGTCGCCGTGGGATTGTCCCGCAGACCTGCTGCCGCCGTTGGCGTCACCCAAGGAGGTCACTTCTTAGGAGTGACCAGCCGCCGCCGCTTCATATTTTCTTGGATGGGCATAGAAGAATGCAAGCAATGCGTAGAAACGACATTGATGGGCTCCGCACATTTGCCGTTCTGCCCATCATTGCATTTCATTTTGGAATATTGCCGCGCCTGAGCAGCGGGGGATTTGTTGGCGTCGATGTTTTCTTCGTCATCTCTGGATATTTAATTACGAAGATCATTAATGCCGATATAAACAATGAAACCTATAGAATATCTGAATTCTACAATCGTCGCATGAGGCGCATTTTCCCTGCTTTGTTTACCGTATTTTTCGCTTGTATCTTGGTTGCATTCTTTTTTAGCTTTCCATCCGAGGGGAAGGTAATTGGTGGAAGTATTATTTCATCTATATTTTTTGTTTCAAATATTTATTTCTACAGTCATAGCGGATATTTCGATAAAAATATGGAGACCAATCCGATTCTCCATACATGGTCTCTTTCTGTTGAGGAGCAATTTTATATACTATTCCCGTTGATTCTTTATCTCATTCGAAATCTCCGCGATAAATCAAAAATTCGAATATTGTTTTCGATTGCCTTGTTGAGCTTCCTGTCTTGTGTCTGGATGGTTCGTTTCCATCCTCAGGCGGCGTTCTTTCTCGTTCAATTCCGGGCGTGGGAACTGCTCACCGGATCCTTGCTCGCCGTGCACGCGGTTCCGAAACTCATCCATCAGTGGCAGGCGGAATTGACCGGCGTCTGCGGCATTGCGCTGATTGTGGGCAGTACGGTCCTCATCAACTACAACACGCCTTTTCCGGGCGTCGCGGCCCTCGCTCCCTGTCTTGGTGCCGCCGCCGTCATTCATTCCGGCTCCGCAACCACGACATTGACGAGCCGTCTGCTTGCCTTTTCGCCGATCCGCTTCATCGGGCTTATCTCCTATTCACTCTATTTATGGCATTGGCCGCTCATCGTTTTTTACCGGCTTTTCGTCGACGAACCGGGCAAGATAGAAAAAGGCGGTCTTGTCGCAGCCTGTTTTTTGCTGGCGACGCTTTCATGGAAATATGTGGAGCAGCCGTTCCGGACGAGGCCCTACCGGCTCAACACGCACCGCACGTTGCTCGCTGGTGGCGCCGTGATGCTCTCCGCCTCGGTCGCAGCCGCTGTTCTCAGTCCGCTCATTGAGAAGGTCTGGACGTATCCGGACCGCGCGAAGGATGTTTTATCCTATGAGAAAGTTGATTTCGGCCACATGAGGGTTGAAAAATGCTTCTTGATATCATCCGCCTTGATATCATCTTCGTCGCACGACAATGAATTTCACTACCGGGACGAATGCCTCGCGACAAAACCCGGTCCGATGAATTTTTTGATCCTGGGCGACAGTTACGCGGCGCATCTCTGGCCGGGGTTTCAGGCATACTACCCAAGTGTCAACTTTCTCCAGGCAACCGTCGGCGGGTGTATCCCCATCATTGGAGCCGCCACTGAGGATCCCCTCTGTTCTGGAATGATGAAATACATCACCGGGGAATTTCTTCCCCGCACCCATTTAGATGGGATCATTCTTTCCGCGCGGTGGCGGGCAGACGACGTTCAAGGGGCGATCAAAACCGCACAAGCGCTTCTTCCTTACGCGGATCGAGTGATCCTGTTCGGGCCTATTATTGAATATGATCAGGCGCTTCCGCGAATTTTGGCGCGCGCGATCGCGTCCCATCGGTCCGAGGCCAAACGGGCTGATATCCATAGGCTCGCTGTAACGCAGGACGTCGACCGGCGTTTTGCCGCCGCGCTCCAGGACGGACCGATTGAGTATATTTCGGTTTATCGCGCGCTTTGCGATCCTGCCTGTGAGATTTGGGCCAGGAAGGACGTGCCCCTCCAATTCGACGAAGGCCATTTGACCCGAGAGGGATCAATCGAATTGGCACGAAGGGTTGGGCCACAACTCTTCCCGAATTCCACTCTGCCCATCGTCATTCGAGGGGAGTGGGAGATAGGGTCTCACTAAATTCGTCCGGGCCCCTTCCAACGGCGTCCCGTTATGGGGAAACCACTTGGGCGCGCTCAGCGCCTCCCGGAAATCGCCGCGATGCTAGCTTCGGAGGGCCACCGGCAGTTCCGTTCGCGTTAACAAAAGATCGGTTTGTGTGTTCGGCAAGGCGTCCAGCAATTTGATGGATGGATGACTGCGGTAAAAAAGATACCAATCGAAGGCATAATCGTTTTCGAGTGCATAAGCGGCAAATCCCGCTTCTTGGAAGCGCGAAAAAACCTGAATCCATTCTTGAGGATTTTCCTCGACGGAGGCCTCGACAATGATTGAAAAATCATCAGGATACTTTGCCAAATTGTCGATGAGATGATTCAAAACAGGAACTTCGGCTCCTTCAATGTCCATTTTGATCAAGCGCACCCGGCTCATTTCATCAATGGAAAGGATTTCCGCGAGAGGAAGGGCCTGGATAACGCCATCCTTGCGTAAGCCTCTTGCTTCTATTGTTGTGGTTTCGCCGATGTTGAATTGATCGGCCGTATAGAGAGTCAAAATTTTTCTCGTATCAGAAGCTGCGATGTTGACGGCACGAATATTGGCGGTCTGATTGATTGAAATATTTTTTGATAAAAGAGCGTATATCTTAGGGGAAGCTTCAATCGAAACGACTTTACCAGAATGACCCACGCGGTTTGAGGCCAAGAAAGAATCATAACCGACATTCGCTCCCACATCGATAAAAACATCGCCTTCCTCTAAGAATTGTTCCATCACAAATGAAATCACTGGCTCCCAGACTCCAAAATAAAAAATGCAGTTCTGTATATAATCATCCAAATCACAAAGAATATCTGAACCAAAATACGTTCCAGCTATATGAACTTTCCCGGCGCATATCTTCAGTAACTTATTATAGATGCGATAATAGGCCATGCGCAGTGGCCCTGGCAGAATTTTCATGACCGTTATGACCCGCCGGCTGACGCGGCAGGCAAGGTCGCCCCTGTTCGGTCGGGAACCAGATAATTTGCGTAAAGGATTTGGAGCCATAAGAGAAAGTGATTCGAACGAGCTCGAAGCGCAATCTTGTCCGTCCTCATCCATTGGGTGCATTGACTTGCTCCTAAGGACTCATCGGCTCGCTTGCGGATTCCCTCGCCTGTGCTGTCACCGCCTGCAACGATCCGGTTAGCGAGGCAGCGTTTGAGAATTGGGTAGGGTCTTTAAAAGGACTTCAATGCGTTATGATCATGCTTTAGAATCGACAATGTCCTCAGGCGCGGCGCGGGTGCCCGGCGATTAGGGAGAATGGCATGGTCTCAAGACGCGAAGGTTTGAAGGGGGCTTTGGCCTTCGCCGCCAGCGTGGCGGCTGGCACTTATCTCAAATATCAGAACAGACGTGCCGAGTATCTCGCGGCGTGGTGGAACACGGTCAATTGGGATAAAGCTTCGGCGAATTTCGCCAAGGCCCCTGTCTGACCGTCTGGCGGGTCATGCTGATTCAGTTTTTCATTTATGCCGGTGCCGCCTGGTGGAGTGTCGCGGTGGTGCTTTTCTGCGTGACCCTCGTTTGCGGTCTGGCGCAGCCGTTGCTGCAGCGGCGGCGCGCGACACGCGAGGATCGCCCGCCTGTCTCGGCGATCATCCCCCTCAAACTGCTCGATCCTGGCTTTGAGACCGCGCAAGCCTCGCTTTTCGCGCAGATTTATCCTGTCTATGAAGTGTTGATTGGCGCAGCCGAACAGGCCTCTCCCGCGCTTGAAAGGGCGCGGAGGATCGCCGCCGGCCATGCTGATATTCCGTGCCGTTTTTTGCACTCGGACGGTGTTTCGGCGGTGAGTCCGAAGCTCAATACGCTGGCCGGACCGCTCGCCGCCGCGCGCCATGATTTCGTCTTCACCAAGGATTCGAATATCACGCTCGATCCCGATACGCTGGCCGCTTTCATGCAAAATTTCACGCAAGGCGTCGGCCTCGTTGTTGGGGTGCCCGTTGCGGTGCGGCCGTGGAATTTCGCTGGCCATATCGAGGCCTTTTTGATCAATGGCCATGCGCGGCTCCTGCTCACGGCCTCGGCGCTCGGTCTTGGTTTTGGTGTCGGCAAGGCCATGCTCTTTCGCAGGAGTGATCTTGCCCGCGGGGGCGGCGTCGCGGTTTTGAGCGATACGCTCGCCGAGGATACCGCGCTCTCCATGGCATTCGCTCGGCAAGGGTTGAAGACTCTCTTTTCGCATCGGACCATCGCCCAGGAAACCGGCGCGCGGAGCTTTGCCGAGATTTACGAAAGGCAATTGCGATGGAGCGTGATCAGGCGAAAAAACGAGCGCTTCACCTTTCCCTTGGAGCCGCTGGCAAGCCCGCTTCCGGCAGCCTTTGCGGGGGCGCTTGCCGCGCCTCTCCTGGCATGTCCGGCCTGGTTAGGCTTCTCCTTGACATTGCTGTTGTGGTTTTCTGCCGAGACCCTTTTTGCGCTGCTCAAGGGTTGGGAAGTGTCGGTCTGGTCGCCGCTCGCGTTTTTGGGCCGTGAAATCCTGGCATTCACGACGTGGTTGCGCGCCTTCACCACGCATGACGTCGTTTGGGCAAAAACCCGCTTCGACGCTCGTCAGGGCGCCCGCTCCTGCCGTGCAAAATCACGATGAGAGCGCCGATCACATCTTTTCCTTGATGCCGCTGCGTATTAGCCATAGATTCACCGGATAGGAAGCTACAACTGGATCACTTTCCGGGGCCGGTAGGGAATTGCTTGGAAAGATTATTGATGATCCAGTCCGAAGTATTGCCGCCTTTGCAAGACGGGTGGCCGAAGCCGCTGACACTCACGCCGTTCTTGAAATCGAGAATCATATTGTCGTTATGGTCGGGACTGGGTCCCATCGGGACTGCGTCGAGATTCAGTTGATGGCGTACCTTCCAGGCAATGATGTGATCTGTGCAGGACGTGTCGCCGCTGAGACCAAGTCCGCCGAGAATTTTGCCGCCGCTATAGAGTGGCAGGCCTCCGCCGAAGAC
>DATJLX010000191.1:0-24985 GCA_035509135.1 Methylocella sp. | reverse complement strand
GTAGACGAGAATCCAGCTCAACAGGTTAAAGATCCGGCGGAATTCCTCGCGCGGCTGGACATTGGCAACGTCCTTGTCGCGGGTCTTCCACATCCAGCCGATGAGGGCCAGGAAGGAGATCAGTTCAACCGGCTCCTCGATATAGAGGATGGTCATCCAGTAGGTGGTGAATTCTGGCGCGAAGGAATCGAGTCCCGCATACCAGCCAAAAACCTGCTCATAGATACGCACGCCCACATAGAAAGTGCATATCGCGAGCGTACCAAGAATCGCCCCTCTCCCGTCGAAAAGGGGTGCCTCGGCGACGGCCGCAGCCTCGCCGGTGCGCGCAGTTCCAGTTACTAAGCTCATGTCATTAGCCTCTTTGCTGTTGAGGAATTAGACTGGTCACAGCCCCGGCGGGAACCCCCTTGGCCGCCAATTCTATCGATGATCAGCGCCAATGTGGTTGCCGAAGCCTATCATAGACCAGTTTATCCCACCCCATGTTTAGAACCCCCCATGAGCAGGGACAACATACTGGTGGATGGGATTGGGAGCTACCAAATAGGGTAGGTAATACCTACCCTTTAGGCATGGGTGTTTGGCATCCCGGCCCCCTATCTCTGAATAAAATGATGGTCTGTTATCAAAGGTGACCCGCTCTGTTCGTCCGAAGCTATCAAGCATAGAGAGCTTAAGAAAAAGCACGACAACCAAAAGCAACAGAATATCACGACAATATTAAATGTTACAATCAAATGAATACACCATTACAAAAATTCTTAGGCAATAATATAAAAGGTGTCTTTTTTAAATTTAAGGCTGTAACTTGCTACAGGGTACATCAACCATTGGCTTTCCTTAATGTCACGGCAAGCCACGGGGGGCAATCCGTTGCGGACACGGCAGAGCATTACGTCGGAAAATTTGGGCATCAGGCAAAATCCGTTTAAGATTTGGCCGATGCGGAAGCGATGGATGATGCGTTCACAAGCGACCCAAGGTTTAAGACAAGGGCAAAGGACAGCCGGCACGCTTCGGGGCGGGATCTGGCGCTACCTTGAGCTTTATTATCGAGCTTACAGAAGCCGGCCTCATATTATTTTTCCGTTTATAGGAGTTATGGTGGCGATTATGCCCGCGACCTGGGGCCAAGCGGCAGCTGGGCTGTGCCCGGGCGAAGGCAGCACACCGGGCCGCGTCGCCTCGGTCAACGAGCGGCTCGAATTGATCCTCAAGGGCGGCATCCATCTCAAAATCGCGGGCGTCGATCCGCCCCGGCCGACTCCGGGAGATCCCGAACTGGATTCCCGGGCGGGCGAGCGGCTCGCCCAATGGCTCGTCGGACAAGACATTCTTTATCAGCCGCTTGAACCGCGACTGGATCGCTGGGGGCGCGTCGTCGCCTTCGTCTTTGCTGCCGCTCCGGGAGAGGCAAACGCGCCCGAAAAGGCCTTTTTGTCAGTTGGCAACGAGCTGATCGACGCCGGTCTCGCGCGTTATGAGCCAAGCGCGGCGGCACGCTCCTGCCGAGACTCCTTGCTAGCTGCCGAGGCTGGCGCACGCGCTACCGGAGTTGGCCTTTGGGCCGATCCGTATTATGCGGTCATCGCCGCCACCGACCGTCCCTCCTTCACCGAGAAAGCCGGCACGGCCGTTATTGTTGAAGGCCGCATCACCCGCATCGCCGATCGAAGGCCGCGTATTATGATTTTTTTCGGGCCGCGTCAGGGCTGGGATTTTTCGGTCACGATGGTGCAGCGCAACAGCAAAGCATTCGACGGCTCTTATGCTGCTCTGGCCGGCTTGACCGGCCGGACCGTTCGTGTACGCGGACTTCTCGATACCCGCTTCGGACCGCAGATCGAGATCTCAAACCCCGATGAGCTCGAGGTGATCGGACAAGAGCAAGACGCACAAGTGGCGCCCCGTCCCTCGCCCCCGAAATAAGGCGCCTTCGCATGGGACTTTTTGTGACCATCGCCGGTTTAAGGCGATCAAGACCCCGTTTCGGGTCTGGTCTCCTCCTGCGTCTGGCGTTTGCCGTAATTGCGGCGCTTCCCCTCACCGCCTGCGCCTCGATGGAACCGCAAGACGCCACCCCTTTCAGCGCGGCGGTGCCCGTGCCGCCGCCTCGCGCGCCCGCCATCGACGAGAAAACCTCGGCGGAGCACCGGCGGATGATCGCCCTGTTCGACGGCGAATACAAATATCCGCCAGCTGAAGCCTATCTTAATGAAATTCTACTCAAGCTCGCCAATTCGGAAGACGGCACCGCCGAGCCTTATAAAGTAACAATCCTGAATTCGCCGATCGTCAACGCTTTCGCCTTGCCGCCTGGCAATGTCTACGTGACGCGGGGCCTCCTTGCCCTTGCCAATGATGGGGCCGAGGTTGCCGCCGTGATGGCGCATGAGATCGCCCATATCACCGCGCAACATGCGAGACAACGCGAGGAAGAGGAAAAACGCGCCGCCGTCATCAGCCAAGCCGCGAGCGTGATCCAAAGTAAGCAGAAGAGCCAGGAGGTCGAAGCGCTGGCGCAGCGCACAATCGCGAGCTTTTCCCGCCAGCAGGAACTTGAAGCCGATCAAATTGGCATCAGGGTCAGCGCCAAGGCGGGGTTTGACCCCTATGGCGCCGCCCGGTTCCTTGGCGCGCTTGGCCGTTCCGCGGCGCTCCGCAGCTCCCTCATGAGTCAATATGCCGATGCCGGGAAGCCGGACATTCTGGCGACGCATCCCTCGACACCAGACAGGGTTGCGCAAGCGATCAATGCCGCCCGCCAAATCGGCGCTCCGGGCATCGGCAGGACCGACCGTGCCCCCTATCTCGCCGCCATCGACGGCATGACCTTTGGCGACGATCCCGGCGAAGGCGCGATCCGCGGCCGCAAGTTCTTGCATGGGCGGCTCGGTTTCGCTTTCGTGGCCCCGGAGGGGTTTGTTCTCGAAAACGCCTCCCAGGCCCTGCTTGGCGTCAAGGCTGGCGGTTCCGAGGCCTTGCGGGTGGACAGCGTCGGCGTGCCGCTGGCGACCCCCCTCGCGGCCTATATCGCCAGCGGCTGGATCGATGGATTGAACGAAAGTTCAATCGAGACAGCCACGGTCAACGGCATGCCGGCCGCTACCGCCACGGCGAGCGCCGGCGAATGGAATTTCCTGCTCGCGGTCATCCGCTTAGAACCGGAGAGGGTGTACCGGATGATTTTTGCGACCCGCGAGCTCAGTGATGAAGCCAAGGCCCGTTTCCGGGCGTCCATCGATTCCTTTCACCGTGTCTCGGCGGACGAGGTAAAAGCCGTGCGCCCCTACCGCCTCGCAATCAGCGTTGCCAAACAAGGCGACAACGCCGACACGATGGCCGCGCGAATGGCCATGCCGGACCGGGCGCTCGACTATTTCCTGCTGATTAATGGTCTCGAGCGCGGCGAACCCTTGCAACGCGGGGAGCGCTATAAAATCGTCGTCGAATAGGTCTCTCGCCACGCGGCCGCCCAGCGGTCTCGAATGACGCCCCATCGCGCCAGGCTTCAAGCTGAGCAAGGGCATGTTCCGATCAATTTGAACATTTTTTTTCGATTCCAATAGGCTGAGAAGAGGCCATCTTTTGGAGCGATCGCAGCCCTTCTTTCGTGGCAAAGAAGAAGACCGGCCCTTCCATCAGTGGGCAAGAAAAAGGGGAATCTCCGCGTCAGAAAGCATGTCGGTGGTCACGCCGCCGATCACGATTTCCAGCATTCGAGGATGTGCATAGGCTCCCATGACCAAGAGATTGGCTCTTTCCAGCCGCGCATGAGACCGGAGGGTCTCGGCGATGCCGCCATGCTGCATGTGCAGATCGACCGCGACAACTTTCTTGCAATGCCGCTTAAGGTGAGCCGTCAAGCCCGCGCGAGGGATGGTTTTTGAACCATCCGAAGCAATACAAACAATATCGACTTGGTCGGCGCGGCGAAGCAAAGGCATCGCGTCACCAATCGCCCGCGCAGCCCTGCCGCCCCCGTCCCAGGCGATGATGATTTTTTCAAACCGCGCGCCTTGGGCCCAATCCGGCGGCACGATGATCATTGGCCGGCCCGATGTGAACAGCATGGCTTCCGTCATATTCCGGTCAAAGGAAAGATAATATCCAGATCGGGGTATGATGATGACGTCGCTCGGCCTCGCCGACGCAACGAAATACTCGCGCAGGAGCGGATAGGATTCCTGAGCGATGCCAAACTCCGCCGCTACTCCGGCCTTTGTCACCGCGTTCGCAATTCTCCTCTGGGCCTCTTCGGCCCGCACCCGGCGATTGGTATTGACCTCAAGCGCAGGCGCATTCGCCATCGGAAAAAGCCCGGCGCCCGGAATAACCCCTGGAATTTTGAAAACGGGCGCCGCCAGGAAGACCGAAAGATGCGCTTGCTCGCGGGCGCAAAGCTCGACAGCATAGTTTTCGCTGGCATAGCTTTCCTCCGTGTTGTCTAAAGCGGCTTCTTCAAAGTTCAGTCCCAGCCAGACGCTTTTGATCGGCATATGGGTGCCCCTGATTTTGGGAATAGCGCTTATTCATTAGATAGCGTTAAGCGAGGCTGGGGGAAGAAGCCATGGGGCCGGTGCTGAAGATCTGAGAGCATCGTCGCTTCTTCCACCCGACGGAGACGCCCCCCGATGAAGCCGGTAGATGATTTGAGCCGTTCACTTGTGGCCTTTGACCAAGAGTCCGCAGTGGTCGCGGTGATCGAGTTGAGTAACGCAAGCTGGCTCGTCGCCGGCACATTGCCGGGGGTCGCACGTCGGCCTCTGAAGAAGCTGGAGCCCGACCCTGCCGCGCTTGAGCACCTCCTGACGCGATGGCGGACCGAAGCTGAGACCGCCGGCAGGCCGATCAGCCGGATGATCGTCGCCTACGAGGCCGGCCGAGATGGGTTCTGGCTCGCCCGCTGGCTGTGCGCCCGAGATGTCGAGGCCCATGTGATCCATCCGACGAGCGTCGCGGTGTCTCGCGAGCATCGTCGCTCCAAGACCGACCGGCTGGATTCGGCCATGCTCATGAGGGTGTTCCTGGGCTGGCTGCGCGGCGAGCGCGGCCATTGCAGCATGGTCGTGATCCCGGGCCTTGAAGAGGAGGACGCCAAGCGGCCGAGCCGGGAGCGCGAGAGCCTGGTGGGCGAGCGGATCCGGATCGTCAACAGCGTAAAGTCCGCGCTGCTCAGGCTGGGCGTTCGAGGCTTCAACCCCGGCCTACGCAGGGCGGCCAAACAGCTAGAGACCCTGGTCACGCCGGAAGGCGCACCGTTGCCGCCCAACACCCTGGACGAGATACGCCGAGACCTGGCGCGTCTAAACGATGATCGTCGCTCTGGCCCGCAAGCTGCTGATTGCCTTCTGGAGGCTGGTGACCACCGGCGCCGTGCCCGATGGCCTGATGGATCCAGGCCTTGAGCGTGGCGAAGAACTCATCGCGGGCAAATTGCTCAATCCATGGCGAATGTCCGCACTTCTCCAACTGGCAATACTTCAGCTTGGGTAGGTATGGCTTGAGGCTGTCACGGATCATCGCGCCCGGATGCGGGTCATGCTCGCCATGGATCATGAGCACAGGCGAGTGGATCGCGGCGAAGGCCTGCGGATATAAGCCCTCGTGCTGAAGCCGCACCATGTCATCCCACGTCTGGGCGTGAGCCGTCCCATCGAATGGCTCCGGGAGAACATCTTCGTAAGGCGGCGCGAGGGGAGCGTAGTCGTAGGGCCGCCGGGTCGATCTTCGAGCCGACAACGTCTCCGCCAGCTTTGCACGCGCCGCGAGGTCGAACGTCCCGCAGCCAATGAGCCCCAGGGCCGCGACGTCACGTGGATGCTCGGCCGCATAAGCGAGCGCAAGCATCGCCCCCCAGGACTCTCCTACGACCACAGGGCGCTGCGGAGAGGAGAGCGACAGGACGAGGGCATGCAGGTCCGCGACATGGCGGGCGACCGTGAGCGGTTCCTCGCCACTTCCTCGTTGCCAGGGTTCGAGCACCTGAAACTGGTCCGAAAGGCCGGCGGCTAGTTCGACTGCGCTCCCAACCGCCGCTGGGCCACCGTGCAGCGCGATGACCACCGGGCCCGCCGAGCCATGGACGCGCACGCGCAGACCGCCGATCGTTTCCATGTTTTGTGCTCCCGCAGCCTTGTCGCCTTCGGCATCTTCGCGACGATCCTAGCGGCTCGCAATCACCCTAAGAACCAAGTCTGCAACTAGCATGTTGGCTCCGCGGGGACAAATTCTGCTTGACGGGGAATTCCCCATACAAGGGTTTCTATGCGCTTTGTCTGGCTGCTTCTTCTCACCCCCTTCGCCGCCGCGGCTTGGGTCCCTTACTATAAACGGCGTCACGCCGGGGGGCGAGGTGCGGGCACTCTGACAAGCCCATGCCGGAGGCATCAATAACCAGCCGCCAAAGTGCCGCGTTGCCTTGTGTCGGCGGCCCCCATCAGCACGCCATTCGCACAAAGAATGCTTTGCGCCGAGCCCCAGGCGTCATGCACCACGACCTTGTGCCCCTGGGCTTCGAGCAGCCGGATCGTATCGGGGTTAAGGCCGCGCTCGACCTGCAATTCATCCGGCAAGCCTTGATGATGGATGCGCACCGCCTCGGTCGCCTCGGCGGGGTTCATGCCGAAATCAATAATATCGAGGATGATTTCGGTGACGATCGTGATGATTCGCGAACCACCCGGCGAGCCAGTGACCAGTTCGAGCTCGCCATCGCGGAAAACCATAGTTGGCGCCATCGAGGAGAGCGGCCGCTTGCGCGGTCCTGGTGCATTGGCGGCGCCGCCAGTGAGACCATAGGCATTCGGGACCCCAGGCTTTGCCGCGAAATCATCAAGCTCATTGTTGAGGAGAATGCCGGTCCCCTCGGCGACGAGGCCGAGGCCATAGGAAAAATTCAAGGTGTAAGTGTTGGAAACCGCGTTGCCGTCGCTATCCACGATCGAAAAATGCGTGGTCTGGTCGCTCTCATAGGGCGATGGATCGAGCCGCTTGATCTCAGCGGCAGGCCTCGCGCGCGTCGCCGAAATCTCGGCCCGCAACCGCTCCGCATAGGCTTTTGAAATGAGGCCGGAGACTGGAATTCTGACCCGATCGGGGTCGCCCAGATATTCGGCCCGGTCGGCATAGGCCAATTTCATCGCTTCCGCCAGAATGTGAATGGTCGCCGCCGAATTGGCGCCCGATCTCGCAAGGGGAAACCCTTCAAGAATATTGAGAAGCTCAATGATATGCACCCCGCCCGATGAGGGCGGCGGCACGGAGGCAATCTCATAGCCACGATAGGTGCCAAGCACGGGCGCCCGTTCCACTGCGCGGTAGGATTTGAGATCGTCGAGCGTCATCCGGCCCCCGGCAGCGCGGACGCTGGCGACGATTTTTGCCGCCACAGGGCCCTCGTAGAAGGCCCGCTCGCCATCGCGCCCGATTGCCTCGAGCACTGTTGCGAGATCGGCTTGAACAAGCCGATCTCCACGTGAAAGCGCACTTCCATCTTGATGGAGAAAAATCCGGGCTGTCGAGGGCCAGCGTTTGAACCGGGGCTGGGCGCGGGGAAGCGAGTCGGCGAGATCCTCCGAGACTTCAATGCCGAAGCGGGCGAGCGCGACGGCAGGCGCGGCAAGCTTGGCAAGCGAGAATTTGCCCGAGCCATAGGTGCGCAAGGCGAGCGACAAGCCAGCGACGGTTCCAGGCACGCCCACGGCAAGGCCGCTATCGCGCGATCGGGCGGCAACCGCCTCGCCCGCCTCGTTGAGGAAGACATCTTGACGTGTATCGGCCGGGGCTGCTTCACGGTAGTCGATGACAGTGGTTTTCTTCTCTTTGGCGAGATAGACGAGCATGAAACCGCCGCCGCCGAGATTTCCGGCGCGCGGCACCGTCACGGCGAGCGCAAGGGCGGTCGCGACCGCCGCATCGACCGCGTTGCCGCCGCGCCGGAGGATCTCGACGCCAATTTTCGCCGCTGTCCCTTCCTGCGCGACGACCATGCCGTGGTTCGCCAGCACCGGCAAGACGCGCGCCCCTTGCGAGATGATCGGCGGTGGCAGCGGCGGTTCGGCTTGTATCGCGGCCGGCGGGACGAGACAAAGGAGGGCAAGCATGCTGGCCCGCAGCGCACTGCCCGGGCCGCCACGCGGCTTGGCATGCAACGGCTTCGCGATCATAAATCGCTGTCACTGTTGGCAATGGCGGCGAGGAAAAGCGCGCCATGGCGGGCGATCTTGCTTGGACTGGCACCAGGAATAAGCAGCAACTCCGCCTCCGTTTGGGGCCGCCTTCGGGCCATCTCAATCAGAACCTTGTCATGAAAAATGACATAGGCTGGTAATTTTTGGCGGCGGGCGAGTTCAAGACGCTTGGCTTTCAAGACGGCGAGCAAGCGATTCTGGTTCGCCGACAAAGGCGCCGCCGCCTCGCCACTGGATTTGACGGGTGGGAAAGTCCCTACTGGAGATACAGAATCCTCGGCCGTGGCGGTCTTGATCTCCGCCAGCATGCGTCTGGCATTGGCCTTGCGGCCGTCCGGCAAAGGGTTTTCCCCGCGCAGGGTCAAAGGCGCCTCGCCCTTGAGCACGGCGAGGCCAGCCCCAGTCAAAATCCACCGGTCGCGGTCCTCCGGATCCTGGGCGATCAAATCCGCCCCATGAAGCTGGTGAAAAATGGCGCGCCACTCGGCGGGCTTGAGCTCCTTGCCCACGCCAAAGGTCGGCAGAAGATCGTGGCCATGCCGGCGGATCGCCTCGGTCGCCCGCCCGGCAAGGAGATTGCCGAGATGGCCCGAAAAAAAACGTCCCGAGGTGCGGTGGATGGCCGACATGACTTTTTGCGCCGCGAGGACGCCATTGAAGGACGCCCATTTGCCTTCGCATATATCGCAATTGCCGCAGGGGCCCGAGGCCTCGCCGAAAGCGGCAAGCAAGGTCTGACGCCGGCAGCGCGGCGATTCGCACAAGGCGATCAAGGCATTGAGCTTGCGCTTCTCCATACGCTTGCGCTCTTGCGGCGCGCCTCTCTCATTGATCTGCCGTTCGCGCAAAAGAATATCGGCATCGCTGAACAAGGTCAGCGTATCCGCCGGCAGACCATCGCGCCCGGCCCGGCCGATCTCCTGATAATAGGCCTCGATGCTTTGCGGCAGGTCGGCGTGGCAAACAAAGCGGACATTGGGCTTGTCGATCCCCATGCCGAAGGCGATCGTGGCGATGATGACGACGCCGTCATGGCTCAGAAATTCATCTTGATGGGCCGACCGGAGCGCCGCTTCCATCCCCGCATGATAGGCAAGAGCCTGGACGCCTTTTTGGCCAAGATGCTGGCTCAGTTTTTCGGCACCTTTCCGCGAATTGCAATAGATGATCCCGCTCTCCTTCTTGTGGCGGTTAACCATCGCCTCGATCTGCCGCGTGGCATCGGTCTTGCGCGCCATCGCGAGATGGAGATTCGGCCGGTCGAAGGACCGCACGAAAATACGCGGCTCCCCGGCGAATAATTTTTTGACAATGTCGGCGCGGGTCGGCGCATCAGCCGTCGCCGTGACCGCGATGCGTTGAAGATCGCCAATCGCTTGCGCCGCCCCGGCGAGGCTAAGATATTCGGGCCGGAAATCATGCCCCCATTGCGAGATGCAATGGGCCTCGTCGATAACGAATACGGTCGCACCGGCCTCACGGAGAAGCCCCGGCGTATCCGGACGCGCGAGCCGTTCCGGCGCGACATACAGAAGACGGTAACGGCGGCGCCGGAGGCCTGCTTCGATCGCCGCATTGTCTTCCCCGCTGTTCGCGGAATTCAAGGCGGCGGCGGCAATGCCGCGCGCTTGCAATTGCTGCACCTGATCGCGCATCAGGGCGATCAGCGGCGAGACGACGATGGTCAGCCCCTTGCGGACGATCGCCGGCAATTGGTAGAGAAGCGATTTGCCCGATCCCGTTGGCATGACGGCGAGAATATTTTCTCCCGCCAACACGGCTTTGAGAATTTCTTCCTGTCCCGGCCGGAACTCCGGGAAGCCGAACACTCGCGTGAGGGCATCCTTCGCCTCGTGTATTTCGACCTTCACGGCGTCCCCGTTGTGAAAAGCTTCACCCTGACGTCGTAACCAATCGCGGTCAAGGTTTCCAGCCATTCTGGCTCACAAGGCGGCATCGGCCATGACCGACAGGATCGCGTCCTTCAATTTTGCGATGCGCGCGCCTGTCAGCGCGGCGCGCGGCGCCTCGATCGTCCGGTCGGCGATGAGGCGTCCAGGCGCCGCCGACAAAACAACGATCCGGTCGGCGATCGCGATCGCCTCGTCGACGTCATGGGTGACGATGAGGGTGGTGGCGTTGCGCTTCAGGACGAGCGCCAGCAGTTCCTCGCGCAGGCGGGCCGCCAGGGCGGCGTCGAGCGAAACGAAAGGCTCGTCGAGGAGGAGGAGATCGGGCTTGACCGCAAAGGCGCGGGCGATCGCCACGCGGCGAGCAAGGCCAAGCGACAATTCGCCGGGGAAATGATCAAGATGAAGGGCAAGGCGCAAGCCCGCAACGATCTCGGCAAGATCGTTTTCGCTTGCAGCGCTGACAAGCCTCAGATTTTGCGCGACGCTCCGCCACGGCAAGAGCCGGGGCTCCTGGAAAACCATCCCGATCTTATGCTCGGACGGCAGGACGAGCCGGCCCTCGAAATCCGTGTCGAGCCCGGCGATGATCCGCAAAAGCGTCGTCTTGCCGCAGCCAGACGGGCCGAGAAGGGCACAGATTTCTCCCTGGCGCAGGCGAAAGACAACGTCGTGAAGGATGCTCCGTGTTTGCCCGGAAGCGGTCCGCAGCGTCTTCCGCGTGATGGAAACCTCAAGTTCCATGCGGCTGCCGCCAGCGCGAAATGTGCCGTTCGAACGGTTGCACAAGGAACGTTTCGATCACCAGCATGAGCCCGACAAAGGGAAGCGTGTAGGCGAGGAGCCGCGTCACGTCGAACAGCTGGAAAGCAATGCCGATCTCGAAGCCGACACCATTCGAACGGCCGAGCAGTTCGACGACGAGTACAATCTTCCACACAAGCGAAAGACCCGACCGCATCGCCGCCGCGAGATAGGGCGCGAGCTGCGGCAAGACAACATGCCGGATCTTCGTGCGAAAAGGCAAGCCGAACACGCGCGCCATGTCATCGAGGTTCTTGTCGAGCGCCCGGGTGCCTTCGCGCAATGTGACCGCCGTGTTCGGTAATTTATTAAGAGCCACGGCGCCGATCGCCGCAACCTCGTTCAGCCCAATCCAGATATAAGCGAGGACGATGACGACGAGCGCCGGCAGGTTCAAGAGCACAATCAGCAAGGGATCGCATAGACGGTTGATCGTCTTGCTGCGGCCCATGACGACGCCAAGCAGTGTCCCCAGGATCATCGCCAGGGTAAAAGACGCCGCGACGCGGGCAAGAGTGATCGCCAGATTGAAAAACAAAGCACCAGACCACGCCTCGGCGGCAAGGACCGATAGGACGGCAAGCGGCGAAGGCAAGGTGCCTGCCGGCGCCAAGTGCGAACCGAATTGCCAAACGGCCAGCAGCAGGGCCAGCGGCGTCAGCCGGAACAAGACGGCTTTAGTTTTCCCGGGGCGCCAAACCGACACGGCCTTTGTAATAAGTTTCCTCATCGAATTCCTTTGCCAGGCCAGCGAAGTCCGCACCGCCGGTCTGGACGAGGGCATGATAGAGAACCTTCGCATCGGCGGCTTCCTCTTCGAGCGGCCGCCGCGGGATGCCATCGCTATAGCTTTTCTTGTAAAGGGCGAGCTGCGCCTCGCCGCTGATCCCGTTCTGCCGGGCAATGGTCTCCCAATCCGCGTCGGAATGAGCGAGAATTTCCTTGGCTTCGGCGGCGATTTTAAAGAACCGCGCCAGTGTAGCGGCGTGGGTTCGGGCATAGCTTTCATCGAAGACATAGCCGATCATGGCAACCGGTCCTTTGGCCCCGAGGCGCTTTTCCACTTCTTCCATTTCAATGAGCCGCCGGAACCCGCGCGATTCGAGGCTCACGCAGAAATTCCAATAGGTCAACGTCGCATCGGCCTCGCCGTTCACGGCTTTTTGAAAGAGCAAGGCGGGAGCGCCATAGATGACGTTCGCCTCCGACGCAATGGCGAAATGCTTCTCCCGTGCGAAGGCCTGGAGAAGCAGCCAGCTCTTGTCCAGAGGGCCTCCCGCGACCGCGATCGTTTTTCCCTTCAAGCCAGCCAAATCCTTTATGGTTGATCCGGCCCGGACCATGACCGCTCCGAGCGCTGTGGAATAAGGGGAAAAGACCAGCCGGCCGCCAAGATGTCTTTGCCGTGCGACCCACAGCCAGTCACTGAGGATGATATCGGCAGAACGACCCAGAAGGGCGATTTTCACGGCTTCCGATGAGCCAAGCTCGGTCACTTGAATGTCGAGCCCGGCTTTCTTCTCCAGTCCCCGGGCGCGGATGATCGCGAGTTCCCAGGCAAAAGTTCCGGTTTTTTGCACGGCGAGATGGAGCGTCTCGGCGGCTCCCGCTTGGCAGTTGAAAAGGACCACCAGCATGAGGTAAAACGCCGTCCAGCCAAGACGGACATCAAAGCAGCGGCGGCAGCCGTCGGATGACGGTTTGGCCCTCACATCGTGGATACCAGGGCGCTGCGGGATACGGCTAGTCAAGTCCTGGTTGTCATTTGCCATAATCTCAGGATACATGTTTTATCGCACAGGCCCAATGAGGCTCCTTGATGGACCAAGGTCGCAGGCGATGGCGGAACCGTGATCGGATGCCCTCGCACTGAAAGGGAAGGAAACCGGATATGAAGCGTAAATATGTCTACCTTGTCGCCGCGGCCGCCTGGGCCGGGTCCGTTGGTGGAGCCTTGGCGGGGGATGCCGCCGCGGGCCAAACGATTTTCAACCAAAAATGCAAGGTCTGCCATCAGATCGGCGAGGGCGCCAAAAATTTCGTCGGACCTGAGCTGAATGGGCTGATCGGCCGCAAGACGGGATCGGTGCCAGACTATAATTATTCTGATGCGAACAGGGACTCCGGCATCACCTGGGACGAGGCGAAGCTCAAGGACTATCTCGCCAGTCCGAAGACCGTGATTCCCGGTACCAAGATGATTTTCGCCGGACTTCCCAAGGAAACCGATCGTGATAATCTGGTTGCTTACCTCGCGCAGTTCGACGCCGACGGCAAGAAGAAATAATCGCCGCGAAACTCTAGGATCCCTCGCGCCGCGTGAGCATTCCGCGCGAGGGATCATAAGCGGCGATCGCCGCGGCGAGAAAGACCGCCGCCGATCCAGCCACCACCGCCAAGGCCGGGACATTGATCTCTTCGTATAATGCGAAGCGGATGAGTTCGACCGCATGCGTGAACGGGTTGAGTTCACAGAAGAACGCAAGCCAGGGGCTGCCCTCCTTGACGCGCCACACAGGATAAAGCGCCGAGGACGCGAAGAACATCGGGAAAATGACGAAATTCATGATCCCGGCGAAATTTTCCAATTGCTTGATCATCGACGACAAAAGCATGCCGAGCGAACCCAGCATGAGGCCCGCGAGAATGAGCGCCGGAAACACGGTCAGATAGCCCCAGGGCGATGGCGGCTCGATCTCCCAGAAATAGGCGACGAAAAGAAACGCGTAGACTTGGGCCGCCGATACGGTGGTGCCAGCAATGAGCTTGGAGGTCAAAAGAAACCAGCGGGGAAAAGGGCTGACAAGCAGGATGCGCATATTTCCCATTTCGCGATCATAGACCATCGAAAGAGAGGATTGCATGCTGCTGAAAAGCTCGATCATCGCGATGAGCCCCGGCGTGATATAGACATCATAGAGCACATAGGTGTCGTAGGGTGGAATGATCGACACGCCGAGAACGGAGCGAAAGCCCGCCGCGAAGATGAACAACCAAACGAGTGGACGCACCAGCGCGGAGACAAACCGCTCCCGCTGGTGCCAAAACCTGAGAGCCTCGCGCCAGACGATGCCGTTGAAGCAGCGCGCATATTGGGCGAGGTCAAAACCCTTGCCCTGCTGCCCCGTCATCACTGCGGGTCCCATGGTTTCCCCTCGCCGGTCATGCCGGTCAATCGGTGAAAGGCGACGCCCATGTCCCGGGCGCCCGTGCGAGCAGTGACCTCGGAGGCCTTGCCATGTTCGAGAATTTTGCCTTCATGCAATAAAACGACATCGTCACTGGATTCGATCTCATCGATCAGATGGGTTGCCCAAAGCACGCCAATGCCCTCTCCCGCAACCAAGCCCCGCACATGCTTGAGGATGTCCGCTCGGGCCTTGATATCGAGGCCGACGGTGGGCTCGTCGAGAAGCAACATGGGCGGGCGATGCAGCAAAGCCCTGGCAATCTCGACCCGCCGCATTTGCCCGCCGGAAAGCGTGCGCGCTTTGTCGGAGGCGCGGCCTGCCATCCCAACCTGGTCCAAAACAAACCCGGCGCGCAGCTTTATCTCCCGCCCGGAGAGTCCGTGTAGCGCCGCATGATAGGCCAGGTTTTGCTGGACCGTCAGATCAAGATCGAGCGTCCGTGCCTGGAACACGACGCCGAGCCTGCGCAGAGCTTCGCCGGGGTTGCGATTCACATCGAAACCAAAGATGCGGATCATGCCTTTTTGTGCCGCGTAGAGACGCGTGATCAAGCTATAGAGCGTGGTTTTGCCGGCGCCATTGAGCCCAAGGAGCACGCAAAAGCTCGCGGGCCTGACGTGAAAGGAAACATCACTCAAGGCCTGGCGCTGGCCATAGCTGTGGCTCACGCCTGCGATGTCGAGCGCGGCGGTGATCGCAACTGCTTGCTGGCCGCTCGCGGCTTCCTTGTCCGCCGAAGAAAAGCTCATTGGTCCGCGATCGCCACGCCCCAGGGAAATGAGCCGACGGCGATCGATTTCACCACTTTGAGGCTCGCCACATCGATCACCGAGACATCATTTGAAACGCCGTTGGTCGTGTAGAGATATTTGGTGTCGGGGGTAAAAGCCAATTGCCAGACCCGCTGGCCGACCAGCAGATATTTCTCAACCTTTTTCGTCGCCGTGTCGATCACGGCGACGCGATTAGCCGGACCGAGTGCCACGAATGCGCGCTTGCCGTCCGGCGTAAAGCGCAAGCCAACGGGCTGGATCGCTTCCTTCGATAGCCCCGGAACCTCGAAGGCGATCTTCTGTTTGACCTTGGGGTTGGCCGCATCGATCACGCTGACCGTGCCGCCAACCTCGGAAGAGACCCATAATTCCGAACCATCCGGCGTGTATTGCGCGGCGCGCGGCCTGGCATCGACGAGGACATTGGCGAAAATCTTATGCGTTTGCGTGTCGATCAGATGCGCCATATTCGTCGTTTCCGACGTATTGACGAGCACTTTGCCATCGGGGCTCAGGCCCATTCCCTCAGGCTCGACACCGACCGGAATCTCGGCGACGGCCTTGCGTGTCGCGACATCGATCACGGTCACCAAATTATCGTTCTCATTCGAAAGATAAAGGAGCTTGCCATCCGGGCTCAAGATCAGAAGCTCGGGATCCGGCCCCGAGGGCAGAGTGCCGATGATCGCGAGCGTCTTGGTATCGAGAATTTGGATGAGATCGTCGTCACCGGCGCAGATGTAAAGTTCACCGCCATCCTTGCTCAAGGCGATCCCGCGCGGACGATGGCCAACCGGCACGGTCTTCGTGACAGCCAATTTATCGGTGTCGATAATGGAGATCGAATTGCCTTTTTCGTTCGAGATATAGGCGGTGAATGCAAAGGCCGGGACGGCGGCAAGCGCGAAAGCAAGCGAAGCAACGACGCCTGCCCCTGATTTAACTGAACCATTCATTGTAATTTGCACTTTGTTTCCGGCTCATCGAAGCCGAGCGTATCGAGTTCGGAGGTCTGATGCAGAAAGCCTTCCTGCGGCGAGACCGAAACGATCATGCGTCCATCGCCAAGCAGAATAGGCTGGCGCAATTGCTGATTCCAGTGGCGAAGAGTCTGTTTTTGGCCCTTGAAGGCGGCAATGGCAAAATCCGGTCCGGTCAGATAATCGCGGATGATCGTGGGATCGCTCGAGCCCGTGCGCGTGGCCGCTTCGCCGATCATGCGCATGGCCACCCAGGCATTGTTATCGCGCGCGTTCATACGCCGCGAGGCGAGCTTCATGAAGCGGTTTTGCAATTGAATGGCACCCCATTGCTCATGTGATCCATCCCAGCTCATCGGCACAAGCCCGGCTGAGCCCGCGACCGGCCGCGGGTCCCATGTGCGGAAGGGAAGATAGTTTGCGAAAACCTCGCTTTCATCGGCGGCGACGAGGACATCATAGGCCGGCGCGTTTTGCGTCGCCACCGGAATCAGTCTTTGCGTCTGCACGCTTCCTGAATCCGAGCGGCGGCCCCCACCGGTATCCTCGTAGAGCCGCTCCTCAACGATCTTGGCACCGAATTTTTTCGCCGCGCGGACCAACGCCACGGCGTAGAGCTCGTCTTGCGGGTGAGAACCCTTGATCAACAGCCAGCGTCTCCATTGCTTCCACACAAGATATTGCGCTAGTCCGTCGGCGAGCATGGAATAGGACGGCGCGACATGAAAGACATTGGCGCGGCAATTGTCCTCGCGCAGCGAATCCTCGGGAGCGCTGATATTGAAAATAAGGATTCCTTTGTCCTTTGCCGCATCGGCGAGCGCGAGAAGCGAGGCCGCCGGCAGGTCGGCAAGAATAAACGAGGCGCCATGCGCGATAAGCGTGTTCAGCGCGGCGGCGGGGTCATCGCCCGCCTGCAGTCGGATGTCTTCGATCGTAAAAGCTTGACCGAGAAAACTTCCCGTTGTGTTGTTGTCCTCGACGGCGAGCCTGGCACCGGCGATGGCATCGTCGGCGGCTGGAATGGTAAGAATCGACAGCGTCTCCTGCGTGTGGGGAACGCGAAGGAAGCCGGCCTTGACCTCGATATTGGAGGCCGCGTCAGCCGCGTAGGGGTATGCCGCGAGCGCCACGCCAACAAGAGCGGCAAGAATGCCATGCTTTAAAATCATGCGGGGATGATGGTTCGAAGCACGGGTCTAATCAAGCCCGCCATCATCACGTTCTATTTCCATTTTGTCCAAGGGAGAGTTCGGGCAGCCCGGCCAGGACATTGATAATGGCAAGCATTGCCGGCTCGTCCGGGGTCTTAGCAATGAGCACGCCATGGATTCCGGCATCCAGAAGCGGGGCGGCCGTATCATGGGAGATGCACACATGGTTGACTCGCGCAATGCTGAGACCCGCGTCGCGCGCAAGATCGAGGAAAATTTCCGTGCTGCGCCGGGAATAATGCAAAACCGCGCCGATTTCGCCTGTTTTAGCAAGGGCCAAAGCGGCCTCACTTAAGGATTCGGCGGGCTGCGCCGCGTAGACTTCGATCGGCTCGATGCCATAACCTGCCTCGGTGAGGCTTTCTTCGAGCTCTGGCTTGCGGTCGCGCCCGGCGAGATAAACAAGACGATGGGGGGCGGCAAAGCGCGCGCCAATTTCCGCCACCAGTGTCTTGGCGTCGGGGGCAATCAGCGCCGCCCCTTCGAAACCTCGCTCGCGTGCGGCATCTCGCGTCCGCTCGCCAACCAGAAGCAAAGGCATGAGGCGGCGCGCTTCCGGCAATGGCCAATCCGCCGCCGCGGAAAACAATTCGAAAGCGCGTGCGCTCGTGGCGATGACGCCATCGATGACGCCCGCCGGCCACAATGCCCCCGTCGGCACCATCTCGAGGACCGGAGAGAGCACTGTCGCATGCCCTTCGCGTGCGAGGCTCGCGGCCGTTCGCTTCGCGTCCTCAAGTGCGCGTGTGAGCAAAATCAGCATGTCTTATGCAGTCCGTCACAAACATTGGAAATGAGGCTTTGCTGTGATCGCGGCCGGTGGTTCCTAACCAAATCGATTGCGAGCTGGGCGGGTGAGCAGTGTACTTGAGCAGGAGGCGCATGAGCAACCAGGACGGACGCTTAACCGCAAAACTGATACATGATGGAGATTATCACATGCGCGGCAAAACCCGCGAAAACAGCGCGAACAGAATCTCGCTTTGGCCGGAGCTATGGCAGGCCGGTCGCTTGCGCATTGTGCTCCTTCACCTGTCCGGAGATATCGCCGAAATATTTGAGATCATCGCCAAGTTTCGCGGTTGGCAGACATTGCGGCGCGCAGGAATAGGATTGGCGGTCGAGCCCGCGCTGCACCAGCAAGGTATTCCGGCCGCCGACCACGCGGATCAGCGATTGCGCCAAGGGGTTGCCAGTGCCATCGAGCGCGATGAAATTGGTTTCACCAAAGCCCTTGCCGGTGACAATCATCTCGGCGCCTTGCTTCAGCAAGGTGAGATCGGCGATCGCCGCGTTCCCGACAATCAGCGTCTCGGTCCCAGGGGGAACCTTGACGACGCGGGCCTGATCGATGGTCACGACCAGGGATTCCTCCATGGCCCGCAGGGGAGCAGATGGGCAGGAGACCGTCATGGCGGCGATCAGACCGAGCCAATTGATCAATCTGGCACCAGCCGAAGCGAGACTCGAACGAGTCGCGCAGGAAGCCTGAGCATTTCGGTCCATGACATTCATCGTCTTGCTCATCCACACAATGGAACGACAGTCAGTTGATCCCTCTTGCGTAAAAGAAAAATAAAAGCCGTCGAAGGAACGATTGCCCCAGACATGGCTTGCCAGCCAATCCCATTAAGCATTGAGACGTGCCGGAAACACACGGACGGAGTCATCAATTTTGGCATGGACCCACGATAACGTCGTTTCCTGGATTTGTACAAACAAGGAAATCAAAGAGATAACGACCAAGAGCGATCGTATTTGAAGCGCTCGCGGTCTGTGCATTGGCTATTGGTTTCGCGCAAATATGTGAAGAGATGCGAAGCAATCGTACCCTTTGCCCTTATGCTTGCTTAAGCATACGCACCAAGAGAGTGACCATGCCTGTCATCAGCCGGATTTGAAATTCCGGCGGGGTCCGCTCTCGCGAAGTTCGGCAAGCGCCGTCTCGCCCGCGACTGCCTTCGATCCGATCGTCACCATAGGTCTCGCCGCACCAGGCATGTAAACATCAACTCTTGAACCGAAGCGGATCAAGCCAAACCGGTCGCCGGCGCCAACGGCCTCGCCCTGACGGACGAAACAGACAATCCGCCGCGCGACAAATCCGGCGATCTGCACCACGCCGAAACGGCCAAAGCCGGTCTCGATGACGAGACCGTTGCGCTCGTTGTTCTCACTCGCTTTATCGAGGTCCGCGTTGAGAAAAAGACCAGGCTTATAGGCAATCTTGGTTACCCGTCCAGCGACGGGCGCGCGGTTTACATGGCAGTCGAAGACCGACATGAAAACAGAAATCCGCTGCATCGGGTCGGCCCCAAGGCCAAGCTCCGGCGGCGGCGTGAAATAGCCAATCGAGGAGACAATGCCGTCGGCGGGCGAAACCACGAGAGCCTCGTCAAGCGGCGTGTAACGGACCGGATCACGAAAAAAATAGGCGCACCAGGCGGTCGCGATCGCGCCAACCCAGCCGAGAAATCCAATAAATGAGCCAAGAACAAGGGTGACAAGGGCAAAGCCCGCGACAAAAATATAGCCCTCCGGATGGATGGGCGTCATCTGCCTGCGGATCGAATCGATCATCGACATAGGGCAATCCTAACTTGATTCTGTGTTCGGCGGGACAGTCAAAGACTGGCGGGCATGATCGGGTCCTTATCCCGGGGAGCCTCCTCCTCCGGCTCGCCTTCCGCCTCCGGCGACGACCCTTCCGTCTCGATGGTGATGCTCAGCCTGCCTCCTTCCTCACTCGCCGCGCGGCGCAAGGTTTCCTCGGCTTGCCGCACCTCGTTCTGGCGTTTCCACAGCGCCGCATATACCCCATTTTGCGAAAGAAGCGAGGCATGCGCGCCGCGTTCCACAATCTCGCCCTTATCGAGCACGAGGATCTCGTCGGCATGAACGACTGTCGATAGCCGATGCGCGATGACGAGCGTCGTCCGGCCCTTGGCGACGAGATCGAGCGCGTCCTGAATTTCGCCTTCGGTAAAGGAATCGAGTGCGGATGTCGCCTCGTCGAGGACAAGTATGGGCGGCGCCTTCAGAATGGTTCTGGCGATCGCGACGCGCTGTTTTTCGCCACCGGAGAGTTTCAGCCCGCGTTCGCCGACCTGCGCCTCGTAACCACCCGGACTCTGTTCAATGAAATGATCGATCCGCGCAAGCCGCGCCGCCTCGCGCACGTCCGCGTCACTGGCGTCGAAGCGCCCATAGCGGATATTATAGGCGATCGTATCGTTAAATAGAACCGTATCCTGCGGAACCATGCCGATCGCCGCGCGCAACGAGACTTGCGTCACCATCGAGATGTCCTGACCATCAATGGTGATCCGCCCCGAAGACGGCTCGTAGAAGCGAAAAATCATGCGCGAGAGCGTGGATTTTCCAGCTCCCGATGGGCCGACGACCGCGACAGTCTTGCCGGCCGGCACCACGAAACTCACATCCTTCAAAATCGCCCGGCGCGGATCATAATGAAACGACACAGACTCGAACGCAAGCCTGCCATTTGTCACGATAAGCGGTTTCGCGCCCGCGCGGTCCTCGATTTCGGGATGCTGAGCGAGAACCGCAAACATCATCTCAATATCAATTGCCGACTGCCGGATCTCGCGATAGACGAGCCCCATGTAATTGAGCGGCTGATAGAGTTGGATCATCATCGCATTGATGAGGACGAAATCGCCAACGGTGTTGGCGCCACTCTTGATTCCGGCGATGCTCATGGCCATTGCGGCGGTCATTCCCAGTGTAAAAATGACGGCCTGTCCTGCATTGAGCCAGGCGAGCGACGTGTAGGTCTTGACGCTCATGTGCTCGTAACGGGCAATGGACTTGTCGTAACGCGCTTTCTCGCGTTCCTCGGCTGTGAAATATTTCACGGTCTCGAAATTCAGGAGACTGTCGATTGCCTTGGTATTTGCGTCGGTATCACTCTCGTTCATCGCCCGCCGGATCGCGATCCGCCAATTGGTTGCCACGGTGGTGAAGCCCATGTAGGCAAGGATCATCAGCGACACCACGGCGGCATAGCGCCAATTGAATTGGGTGAGAAAGACCGTCAGGATCAGGATAAATTCGATGGCGGTCGGAACCGCCGTCAGCATGGTCGTGCGCACGATGGTCTCGATCGAATTGCGGCCGCGTTCGAGGATGCGGGTGAGACCGCCTGTCTTGCGTTCAAGGTGAAAACGCAGCGAGAGGGAATGCAAATGCGAAAACACATCGCGGGCAAGGCGCCGCACCGCATGCATCGCGACCTCGGCGAAGATCGCGTCGCGCGCTTGGGTGAGGAGCGCCATCACAATGCGAAGGCCTCCATAAAGAAGCGTCATGGCCAAGGGGCCGGCGATCACACTGGATAGGGAGCCTCGCGCTGGACCGCTCAAGGCGTCCGTCGCCCATTTGAACGAATAAGGCACCGCGATTGTCACAATTTTCGCGGCAAGCAGCAAGGCCAGGGACGCATAGATCCGCAGCATCAAATCGCGCCGCCCGGAAGGCCAAACGTACGGCCAAAGCTTGCGAAGGGTGGAGCCAGATGCCGGTTTTGCTTGAACCCTGGCCTGAGGCGCAAGAGCGCTGATTAAAGAAGAACGCAGCATGGGGCTCTCTAAGCATCATTTCCGGAACCTCGCCAGCCGTTTCCGGCAAATGAGACCGGCTTTGGACGGGTTGCATGGGAAAACCGGGGCTTATTCTTTCGCTTAGGCTCTTTTTTCTCCCATGCCGCGGTTCTGCCGTCCTACCGGCCCTGGCAGGCGGCCGCGCCTGCGGCAGCAACGCCAATCCTGCGCGACTTGACCCCGCAAGGGCGGCGCGTCACAAGCAATCCATGTCATCAACACAGATCACCATCGCGGCGGGCTCTCGCCTGGTTTCCAATATTTGTGTCTATTGCGGCTCCGCCCAAGGTGCCGATCCCATGTATGAAATAGCAGCGTTAAAGCTTGGCCATGCCATGGCGAAAAACGGCTTTGGCCTTGTTTATGGCGGGGGTTCGACCGGCCTCATGGGCGCCATCGCCCGCTCGGTTGTGGCCAATGGCGGCCGGGTCACGGGTATTATTCCGGATTTTTTGATGAATCGGGAGCATCTGCTTCCCGAGATTCAGGAATGCATCGTGGTCGGCGACATGCATGAACGCAAGCGTCAGATGTTTGAGCGGGCCGACGCCTTTGTCGCCCTTCCAGGCGGCATCGGCACCTTGGAGGAGCTCACCGAACAATTAACCTGGGTGCAGCTTGAGCGTCACACGAAACCGGTCGTGATTGCCGATATTGGAGGGTTTTGGCAACCCTTGCTGCAGCTTTTCGCCCATATGCGCGAGCGGCGATTTATTCAGTCTTCTTTCGAGGTTCGCTATCTTGTTGCCGAAAAGATCGAGGATATTCTGCCGATGATCGAAACTGCTGCGGCCAAGACCACGCTTCATGGCGCCCGCAAGGAGACCGTCGATCCGCGCTTGTGAGGCCCCTTCCCGGGTGTTGTAAGTGGCGGGAATGAAAAAGGCCATGGCCGTGGTATGAAGGATTATCAGCAATAAGCATGGATCGTGGTGATACGTGACGTCTGGCCCCGATACCTTTGATGACATCCTCAAGGCGGATCCAGCGGAACGGCTGGCCGTTCCGGCGCAACGCCAGACGCGGACGCGGTTCGCCCTGATTCTCGCGGCGTGTTTGGCTGTCCACGCAGGGCTGGTGTGGCTCCTTTTTTTTGCGGATTTCTCCAGCTCCAGCGAGCCCACCCGGGCGGAGGAGATTCCCATCGAGGTCGTCGCCGAGATGCCGCCCGAGGAAAAACCCCAACCGATTGCCACGCCCGCGCCGCCGCCCGATCTCGTGACGCCGCCCGTGGTCAAGGCGAAGCCGTTGCCCGACAAGGCGCAGCTCGACGATGTCCAAATCGCGCGTGATGCGCCGGCCGCGGGCAACGACGATAAAACCCATAAGGGGGAACCCGATAAGGAAACGAAAGCACCACGCGTGGCGCCGCCGCCGAAGCTCGCGGTGCCGCAGCCGGCACAAGACAAGCCAGAGCAGGAAAAGGCCGCGAGTCCATCACAAGAGAAACCCGCGCCGCCTGAGACTCCATCGGAACCGCAAAAACTTGCCGACGACACACCCGATGCCGAGGCCCTCGACAAGGCGCAGCCGGAGCCGCCCGCCAAACCGAAACCAAAACAGCAGAAACAAGCCAGCAAAAGCCCCCCCACCCAGGGCCAAAAGACCACGGTGGCGCAGCAGCTCGCGGCCTTGGCTCCGGCCCCATCCTATTCCTTTGGATCCTCGGCAAAATCGGCGCCGATCGGCGGCGGTACCGAAAAGGCGAGTTATGAATCCTTGCTGATGGGACTGATCAGCCGGAAAGTGCATCTTCCGGCATCGGTCCGCGCGAGCCATCTTATTCACGTCGGGCAAATCGGTCTCTTCGTCGATGAGCTGGGCAATCTCACTCATCAAGCGGTCTACCGCGCGAGCGGCGATCCGGTCCTCGACACCGCCTATCTCGAAGCCATTCACCGCGCGGCGCCCTTTCCGCCTCCACCAAGAGGGATGCCGCACAGCTTCATTCTGCAATATAACAACGAGGATTAATTTTCTCGCACGCCGTGCCGCTGACCCTTTCGGGTGTTGTTTACCGGGCGCCGGATTTCAAAAGCTTGTAAGTGATCGCATCGGTCAGCGCCTGAAAGGAGGCATCGATAATGTTGGCGGAGACGCCAACCGTCGACCAGCTCTCTCCCGAGCCGTCCCGGAACTCGATCAGGACACGCGTGACCGCGTCGGTTCCCCCTTGGAAAATCCGGACCCGGAAATCGACGAGCTCAAGGTCCTCGATAAAGCGCTGATATTTGCCAAGATCCTTGCGCAAGGCAAGATCGAGCGCATTGACCGGCCCTTCGCCTTCGGCGGCCGAGATCAGCGTCTCGCCATCGATATTGACCTTGACGATCGCCTCCGACACCGAGACAAGATCGCCCTGCGCGTTGTGACGGCGCTCGACATCGACGCGAAAGCGCTCGACCTCGAAATAATCCGGCACTTCGCCCAGAATCCGGCGCGCCAAAAGCTCGAACGAGGCATCCGCGCCCTCATAGGCGTAGCCGAGCGCTTCCTTCTGCTTGACCTCATCGAGGAGACGTCCGACGCGCGGATCGCCTTTGTCGAGATTGACCCCGATCCTCTCGAGTTCGGCAAGGATATTCGATTTGCCGGCCTGGTCCGAGACGAGGAGCCGGCGCTTGTTGCCGACCGCCTCCGGCAGGATGTGCTCATAGGTCTTTGGCTCCTTCATCACCGCCGAGGCATGGATGCCGGCCTTGGTCGCGAAGGCCGAAGCGCCCACATAGGGCGCGTGCCGGTTGGGCGCGCGATTGAGCAATTCGTCGAGCGTATGGCTGAGCTTGGTGAGCGTGGCGAGTTTTTCTGGCGTCACGCTGATCTCAAAGCGATCCGCGAAATCGCCCTTCAACAAAAGCGTCGGGATCAGCGACACGAGATTGGCGTTGCCGCACCGCTCGCCAAGCCCATTCAGCGTGCCTTGAATGTGCCGCGCCCCAGCGCGGACGGCGGCAAGCGAATTGGCCACCGCATTGCCGGTGTCGTCATGCGCGTGAATGCCAAGATGGGATCCCGGTACATGCCCCGCGACCGCCGTGACGATGGGCTCGATCTCATGCGGCAGGGTTCCGCCATTGGTGTCGCAGAGCACGATCCACCGTGCTCCCGCCCGATAAGCGGTCTCCGCGACTTGCAGCGCATAGATTTGGTTGGCCTTGAAGCCGTCGAAGAAATGCTCGCAATCGAAGATCACCTCGCGGCCCTGAGCTAGAGCCGCCGCGATCGACTCTTTGATGTTGCCGAGATTTTCCTCGAGCGTGCAGCCGAGCGCGACATGAACATGATAATCCCAGGCC